>JBLIDB010000019.1:0-34959 GCA_047634015.1 Saprospiraceae bacterium | reverse complement strand
ATTTGAACTGCATTATTGCACTGCAAAGTAATCAATCTTCAATTATCTAACTTCAAACACCATACTTCCTATGACTGGTACCCCATTGCTAGTAATACCCTAGACATCTACTCTGTAGGTAGATGTTTTCTGTGCCGTATAAAATTCCAGAATGGCTTTGCTTTTTTGATCGATGACAACATTTGGATTCCAATAAAGAGTGGGGCGGAAGTCAGGTAATCCTTGATTATTAGGCGAAATCAAATAATTGGGTGTATAAAATTCTCTTGCCAAGTAATATCCGTCAAGAGATGAATTCAGAATTCCATTTACAGAAATTTGATTTTCTCTGCGTTGGCCTCCTAAAGCTTTAGTATACACCGCTATCACGCCATTTGCGCCAGCAGCTCCAAAGATTGCCGTTTTACTTAACCCTTTTATTACATCAATATACTCAATTCGGTCTGCAGTAAGCGAGTTGACATAGCCGGTAGATGCGGGCATTCCATCTACCAATACCGTAGCTGTTGTTGGAAGATTAATTGAACTAATGCCTCGTATTCTGAACTCCGCATCGATACCTGGCACACCGATAACTGACAAATGTTTACAAATCCGACTAATAAAATAGCCATCAGAGAGAAAACCATTATCTGGTTCGGTAGAGTAATAAAGAGTGGTGCGGCCAGCTGGTCAATGTTTGGATTTTTCAATTTTCCATTCGCTAGTCCTCCCCAGTAAGTATTTACTTCATTAAAACCCAAATTATCTATCATTATCACAATGATATTCGGTTTGTCAGCAGTTTGAGTAGCTATCCCTTCTTGCCATGCTACAGATTGGTTTTTAGCAAATAGATTTTTAATGCCATTAAGGATACCGGGTATTTTATACCAGTTGTAGTTTAACCCTACACCTCCAGCAATTCCAATTAGTACTATTATTCCAAAAACGATCAGAAGTTTTTTCTTCAAAAGAGGTCACAACGGTATAGACATATATTTTCGGTATCCCTTAAGATTTGATTGTTCTTTTCTACTACTGCTTGCTGCCTTTTGAGTTGTTGATTAACCATCATTGGCACCAACTTCTCTGGAAAGAAAGTAGTTATTATCCAGCCTATGACTAAAAGTATAGCATTAGTGCAAGGGTATATTTAAGTAACTTTTTCATGTTGCTGTTGTAGGTATCAAGTTTTCCTGCATTCTTCTTTTCTTACGTCGCCAAAGAAATATTCCAATTATGGAAATTATAAAACCTATCAACCATGGCCGAATGGCACCACTTATAATGGCCCGTATCTTATTAGATAATTCTGCTTGTGCCTCGTATTCTGTACCCATTTCCAGAACACCCATTGTTTCAGAATAATCTGCATAGTCTCTTATAAGTTCTGCAAATAACTGTGGGTGAGACTGAGCTATATCGTCTGTTTCTCCAGGGTCATTCTTAAGATTATATAATCGCCATTTAAAATCGCCTAATGGGCGAGCATTTCTGGTTAATTTGAAGCCTCCTTTAAAAAGTGCACTATGCCCAGCTGCCTCTACACCGATAGGTTCGTCATCTTGGTACACAAGTACAGAGTCATTCTGTATAGCCGGTAGTAAGCTCTTCCCTGTCATAGGTACAAGCGATGCTTTTTCTTGAATACCGGCCAATGCTAAAATTGTTGGCGCCACATCTGTTACGAATGAAAAAGCAGACCGTTTTTGAGCTTTCGGTATGTCCTTCCCTGCTATAATCAAAGGCACTCTTAATCCTCCTTCTCCTGCATAAAATTTAAAAAAGGAAGAAGGGCCTGCTGCGGCACTTGCCATTTCTGGACCAATAAAACCATAGTATCCAGGACCTCCTAAACGGGTTTGGTCTCGATGATAACCCACCCATTTCATCCACATCTCCGCTGGATTATCTTTTACCACACTTCCTTCTGGTCCATTATCTGAGGTGATGATGAACACTGTGTTATCATATAACCCTTTACTTTTTAGGTATGTTATGTATCGACCGATGTGGTAGTCCATCGCTTCCAGCATAGCCGCATTGACTGCCATATCATTAGCAGCGATTTGCTGCTCCTCTTTACTGAGTTCTTTCCAATCTCGTAATTCAGGTCGCAGCGCTTCCATTGTAGCATCCTTTTGAACCAGACCTAATTGTTTCGCCTTTTCAAAACGCTGTTGTTTCAATTTATCCCAACCATCTTTATATATCCCTTTATATTTTTTTACAAACTCGGCAGGCGCTTGCACTGGAATGTGAACAGCTTGAAAAGGTAAGTAACTGAAAAATGGTTGGTCTTTATTAGGCTCTTCATCCATAAATTCCATCATCTTATCAACCAAATACTCAGAGGAATAGAAATCATCCGGTAGTTCTTCTAAGGCTTCACCATCTGCAAACCAAGGAGCATTTCCTTTAAAGGGTAAGTATCCCTTGATGTCATAATTATCTCCACCAGATGCTCCTAAAATAAAACTGCGGTCAAAGCCTCGCCTTGTTGGTAAGGTGTAAGAGGTATTACCCAAATGCCATTTACCTGCTATGTAAGTATTGTAACCATTGCTTTTTAATCTACTCGAAACGGTCTCTACTCTGGTATTTAAAATACCATCATAATCGGGATGTGCAGCGTGTTCTGGTGCCAAAAAAACTGGCAAATTAGGAACACCTGCCAAATGGCTATCACAACCAGTCAACAACATGGCCCGAGCGGGCGCACACATTAAAGAAGAGTGGTAATTAGTAAACATCGTACCCTGATGGGCTAATTGGTCAATGTTAGGTGTATAAGCCTCTCCTCCATAGACGCCAAAATCCTGTAGCGCTGCATCGTCAACTAAAATGAGTACGAAATTGGGCTTATCCGAGCTTCCATTCTTTCCTTCTATAGCTTGGCTGAAAAGAAGATTTACAGAAGTAATAAGAAAACCAATAAGGAGTAGTCTATACATATCCAATTTCTAATCTAGAATTTTCTTTGAAGAATTCTCCATTATAATTTGTTTCATCTTTTGAGCAGTTTCGTAACCACTATTTTGATTTTGTCCCGTTACAAATCGACGCTCTTCATCTACTACTGTTATGTGTGCAAAGAAGTCTATAAAAGCAGTATTGCTTTTGAAGTCAACACCTAATTTTCGCAATTCTGATTCCGGATGTTGTGGCGTAGCGCTAATCCCTAATTCTTTAATTTGTTTATCAGTAACTCCCGTCATTGTTCTTCCAGTTATTAGATAATTGCCTATAGTATCTTTCGCTTGGATGAATCCCAACGCACCATGGCATACACTTCCGATAACCGGCGTTTCAGCATAATAAGCCTCGCTAATTTTCTCCCCTAATACTTTGGAGTATCCCAAATCATACGCTGCTCCCCAGCCACCTGCCATAAAAACGGCATCGTATTGTGTAAAATCAACGTCATCAATTTTCATTGAATTATTGACCTTCTTCTGAAAATCCTCATCCTTAAGATATCGTTCATCTTCTGGTGTTTTTAGTAAAAAGATCAGCGTCTGTGGATCAACAGGTATCTGCCCTCCCTTAATGCTGGCTACATCTACCTCCATACCCGCATCTAAGAATTCATAATAAGGCACCGTCATTTCGGATGCCATAACCCCTGTAGGGTTACCTGTCGTTTCACCTAGTGCATTTAATATACCATGACTGGTGGTGATGACTAAAGCTTTCTTGCCCTTTAGGTTGTACTCTTTAGAATCAGCATAAGTCGCATGAAGACCCGCTTTGTGTAAAATAGTAGGCAAGGCAAACCGAATAAATAGGCCCGCTATAACTATAATGATTGCTGTTATTTTAAATGTCTTTTTCATATTCTAATTATTTTTATAAATGATTTATATAGGCGTATACCCCTTATATCATACCCCACCTAAGCGCCCATGAATTAGTTCACCCAATATGCATACTCATCTGTTTTACTTTTCACCTCATTCAGATGTTTATCAATATGAATTGGGGACGACAATGCTCCATCCCAAATAGGGTCGGCTTGCTCTTCTAAAAAAGCAGTTAAGACATCAGATAATTTCCTTAATTCATTGGGATTACTGCTCGCCAAATTATTTTGTTCTGTAGGATCAATGGACAAATCAAATAGCCATTTCTGTTGCAATTGCTGATCCCATAATAGTTTCCAATCATCTTTGATTACTTGTGAGCATGTTCCATTCTTAGTAAATAATGGCCGCTTTGGATTGCCAGTCTTTGATCCTGTCAAGTATGGCAACATATTCGTACCATCCAACTTGCGATCATCTGGTAACGTTGCTCCAGCTAAGTCGGCTGCTGTTGCAAAAATATCTATATTAAATACCCTGCCGTCATACACCTGTCCGGCTGGAATACTATCGGGATAGTTTACAATAAATGGCACATGGATCCCGCCTTCAAATAAAGATAACTTCCATCCTCGGTAAGGTTTATTGACATCTGGCAGACCTACGTAATTCGGGGCACCATTATCACAAGTAAAAATAATAATGGTATTGTCATCGATGCCATTATCTTTTAATGCTTGTCTAACCTTTCCTACGCCCCTATCCACTGACTTCACCATAGCTGCCTGTACACGTTCTGTATGATCTCCGATATAATCCAGTGCGTCGTAATCAGACTTCAAAGCATGCAGTGGCGTATGTACTGCCCAATACGCGAGGTATAAAAAGAAGGGTTGATTTTTATTTTTTCCTATAACCTTCACAGCCTCGTCCGTAAAGTAATCCGTCAAGTGTCCATCTGGTTCAAATCGACCACTATCGTTGAACTCAACAGCGTATGGCAGATTGCCCCATAGAAATTTATCTATCGGATCAAAGGGAAGCTTGGCATTCACCACATTGGGATCATCTTCTGGCAGAAAAAGTCCTCCTGACTCCAACCATAAACTTTCATCAAAGCCCTGGTTCTGAGGTTGAAACTTATCTGCGCCTCCTAAGTGCCATTTACCTATATGCACAGAATGGTATCCTTGCGATTTTAGTAATTCGGGCAATATTACTTCCGATGGTGGCAAGCCCATTTCATTTACTAAGGGCAATTGCTCGTCCACCGCTGCATCATATAAAGTGGGAGGATCCTCACCTTCCTTCATACCTGCCAGCAATTTTCCAAATCCCTTCGATGTCGGTGTATACTCAAACCCAAATCGAGTTGAGTTTCTACCTGTCAGTAAAGATGCTCTAGATGCTGCACAAACAGCCGTCGTAGCATATCCATTTCGACACAGTACGCCGTCGGCTGCTAGTTGATCAATATTGGGTGTTTTGAATTGCCCATTGCCCATTCCACCTCCATAACTACTAACTTCATTAAAGCCCATGTCATCAACAAGGATTACGATCACATTTGGCTTATCAGAAGTACGCTTTACAGGTCCATCCATCCACTCGACCGCTTGATTGGGGCCAGTAGGGTTTTTAATGCTTGCCATGATGCCTGGCATCTTGAACCAATTGTACTTGAACCAGATACCTCCCGGTATGCCAAGCAATACAACTACCCCTAAAGTAATGAGAAGGGCTTTTTTGAGTTTTGTCATGATTCTTATTTCTTAGAAATTATCAATGCAGTTCTTTCCAGTCCTGCCCTTCTATGAACTAGCGCCTTTTTATAACCTGGCATTTTTTCTAATAATTGAAACCTCGAAGGATTGGGGTACTCCATGATGGCAATCCCCGACCAAGCCCCTTGTGTAGCCTTAGGTGCATTTATTTCTACAAATGGTTTTCCCATTCTACCTGATACAATCAAATTACCTCCTTGCATAATCACACTTCTTAAAGCAGGTACTCCATAGCGTTTATTATAAGCCGTCGCTCCGCTAACATCTGAATGACCATTGGCGTACTGTGCTTTGGCATACGGCTGCAATAGGTTGATCATATAGGCCTTGGAGGATCTGGTATTTTGAAGGTGCCGGATGACCTGATTCTTTGTAGGAGATATACCACTTTCTGATTCCATCATTTCTTTTACATCATCGGCCGAAATCTTTCCTGTACTTAGGCTTATTAAAGTCCCAATAGGTCTAAGCAACTTGAATAAGAAAAGAATAAAAATGGGAATTGAAGTAGGGCGTACTGCAAACCCTTGAACTGCTTCTATTCCTGCACTGCCAATACCCTTGCCAACAGCTTGCTCCAATGTCTTAAAATCTGGGAATTCAAAAATCGCTGCATGCGTCCATTGATCATCACCTTCTCCAATAAAAGTGTATTCACAATTGAACCAATGTAAACATTTTGCCTGATGTTGAGCAAATCCTTTCCGAATATCAGATCCATCAATCTCTCCTTTTTTAAATTTAAAAAAATAGAAAAATGTGGTTTTACTTTCAAGAGATGAAATGGATTCAATATTAGGTAAAAGTTGCTGCATCTAATTCTTTCTCTATTAATGTATTATTTAAAAATCTAAGTCTGTATATGCTGCTAAAGAGCCAAGCGCTGTTTCCTGTTAGTCATCATTATTTTCAATCTTTTCCCATGTCAAATTTCTAGTAATAAATCCAGCAAATACAGTAATATTTAGCGCCGAATCTATAAGTCTAATTTCAGATTTCATTATTTTATCGCGTTTAGCAGCATATAACTTCCCTATCCATTTATCACCTTCCTTCTTAAAACCTCGAAGAATATTCGTACCTATCTTTGCTTTGGGATTATCCGACGACATTATCTCTCTATACCAAGCCCCATCTCTTTTGTAGGTCTGGACTATCGTACTATCCTCGCCTGTATTCCACTTACCGACAAGGTTGGTTTGTGCCGAAAGTGATATCATAGTAATGATCGATACAAGTAATAATTGGGTGACCTTTATTATCATAATATAGTTGTCTACTAAATATTTTAATTTATAATTTCATTTCCAGTATATTTATTTACTATTGTTTCTTAATAGACAAAAAGAACATTATTAAACAAACAAATGGCAGAACCATATTCCCTATACCTCCGGGTGCCTGTCCCACTGTCTCAATAGGTTTATACATTCCCAAGACAAATCTTCCTGCCCATTCTAAGATGAGCATCAGGTACATCAAAGGAATTAGCGATTTGTACTTTAGAGCAACAATGACCTGCATAATACCAAACATCAATTGAGATAGCCCCCAATAAGCAAAGATACCGATGACAACTCCCGCAGCTCCATCAGAATAGGTGTCTAATGGAATAGCACCAATACTCTGTGCACCACCATCAGACTTGAACATATGGATGCAACTTCTGACTACAGTTACTGCTGTAATTAAGTAGAAGAACCAAAGGGCGATTTTTTGACCTCGATAATTATTGTTTACAACAATTGGTAATATCATACTGACAGAATTAGATTATTTTAATTTAACAAGAGAATGCTTGGCAATTAGAAATCACATTATTCGAAAGCTTTTACAACGTCAGCAACAGACTCGACGGATTTAATATTACCGACTCCCTTACCTGCTTGCCAGAATTGAACTGAATCATCAAACGCGGCATCATTGTATCGCTTCAGTCCTCGATTCATCAAGTACATACGTGCATACCTTTTTAGTTTTTTCTTTTTCAGCATATAGGATATGATCGGACCTGCACGCAATCCACCTTTCATGATATCTGCTGTCTTGATCATCGAAGAATTGTTTCCTGCGATTTTGTTCGTCCATACGATGTCCTCTTCTTTTGCATCTATGATGGCCTGCTTATAACCATCGGTGACCTTACATTCATGCGTAGCGAGGAATCGCGTCCCGATCTGAACGCCTGCATATCCCAAATCCAGGGCTTTTTGATAATCGCTCTTGTCACCTATACCGCCTGCACAGATTAATGGCATGCCGATGTCGTGCAGTTCTTCCATAAACTGTTCTGCAGATTGGATACCAGTCTGTCCTCCACCTCGCCAATTGATACAATTGATACCATCCACTCCCGCGTCGCGCATGGCGAGTGCCACCTTTCTATTAGGTACATCGTGGTATACCTTGATGCCGTTCTGATGAGCGATTTTAACGATTTCAGTAGGCTTACCTAGTGAGGTGAGAAAGAACTTCACCCCCTCCTCAATGGAAATTTCCATCCATTCTTGCATTTGCTCATGATACTTCTTATTCGCTCCACCGAAAATGGTAAAGTTCACGCCGAATGGTTTGTCGGTTGTCTTTTGGATCAGTCGCAATCCCTCTCTAAAATCATGACCATATAATGCGGTCAGCGCTACAGGTTGCACAACTCCGTAGGCGCCCGTATCAGAAACTGCGGCTATCAATTCGGGATTGGAACCTGGATACATAGGGCCACAGACGATTGGCACCGTTGCTCCTGTATCTGCGAGAAATTGGGAAGTCATGTTATTCATTTCTTATTTTATATATTTTTCAAACTTCTGTTGCACTCGTCGCTTTGGTTTTGATCTTGAACTTGTCCCGAAGGAATCCCATTGGGAAACTTGAACTTGAACTTTTATTTGAGTTTAAACTAAGAATATATGCAACAGCGCTGCTCCCAATGCTACAATCAGCCCCACGCTCAGCGGCACTCCTCCCAGTTGAAACCAAGGATCTATCGGCGTCGCTATACTCTTACTCAACGCTGCATATTTTAATTCATGCTTCTCATGAAATTCTGACGTGATCATTATTTCTATAAAATCTCTTCGGCTACGAAATCTATTAATCGCAGATATCGTCCAATCATCCGCATTCTCTATTCCAATAACATCTATAGCCTTCGTCGCCATCCTACCTTGAAATATTCCGATGCCCGCTCGCTTGAACATCATTTTCATAAATGGCTTGTGATAGGCTATTAAAGTCTTCAAGGATGAATCGCCTTCTTTAACACCAGCAACCAAGTCTGGTGTCTTCTTCAACTGAATACTATTGACAATCACAAAGCTTTTTCCTGTATCATTTTCCAGAAAATACCTTATGCCTCCAAGATCATTCTTGCCACTTGGATTAATAGCGGTGAGCTTATTCAAGTAATCGTCTACTTCCGCGGCAGTAAGCGGACTTCTAAATCCTACATACCATAACCAAAATACTCCGTATGCCAATATCGCTCCTCCCCAAATCCATACTACTACAGTCATTCAGATAATTTTAAATTATAGAATTCAAATAAACCCGCAGCACTAGTCTTCAGTTTCTGCGTTACACAAATTATAAAATTGAAAAACTCTTTCATACCAACGGCATGCTAATTCCCCTCACTAAAAGAATAGGTTTACCTGCGCCGATAAGCTCAGCCCGACAAATAGACTAAGAATGGCTAAATAGATTTTCGATTTCATAATAATTTAGATTTTTTTTTCATTTTAAATGTTGCAACTGAGACCTATCCAGTTTATTTCTAACTCACTACTCTTTCACTTTCACGAATCACCTGTTACTTCCAAAAATTGAACCATCAACTGTGCTATCTCCTCGCCCTTATCTTCTTGTAGAAAATGTCCGCCTCCTTGGATTATTGAATGTGCTAGTCCCTTGGCACCTGGTATTAATCTTTGTAACTCTTTTTCACCACCTTCTGTAATAGGGTCGCTGTCAGAAAAAAGTGTCAAAAATGGCTTCTCAAATTGCATCAATTTCTCCCATGCCTTTTTATTATTACTTGATTCAGGGTCATCAGTGCTGGTAGGTACTAATGATGGAAAGATCCTAGCCCCCGCCTTATAGCTTTCATCAGGATAAGGTGCATCATAAGCTGCCACTTCCGCATCGGACATTTCAGATACCGTAGCGCCTTGAATTATTCTACCCACAGGAAATACGGGTACAGTTTGAGAATATTTTTGCCACTTAAAAAAAGCTTCAGGTGTGTCATGTTCGCCAGTCGGCAGAAAAGTATTACCAGCTACTACTCGACTATAACGATGTGACTCTTCCCCAACTATACGCAGACCGATTAAGCCTCCCCAGTCCTGGCAAAAAAGATTGATATCTCGCAAATCAAGTTTCTCGATGAACGTCTTCATCCAATTGACATGTCTTTGGTAAGTATAATCCGTCGCTGCGGTCGGCTTAGAAGATTTCCCAAATCCTATCAAGTCCGGTGCAAATACCTGATAACCCGCTTCAACAAAAACAGGAATCATCTTTCGATACAAATAAGACCAACTCGGTTCTCCATGTAGGCATAGTACGATTCCATTTTTATTCGTTCCTTCTTTTACATAGTGCATTTGCAAGCCATCTTCCACCTCAATATAATTAGGTGCGAAAGGATAATCCGGTAGATTATTAAATCTCGAATCAGGGGTCGTTAAAAATTCCATTTTGAACACTTTTATTTCTGGTTTATATTGAGTTTTTTTGAATAAACTTATGCGTTCTATCCGCCATCGTCTCTCCTATATCCTCTTGGATAAAATGATTGGCATTATCAAACTGCTCGTGATCTTGCCCTTTAGCCCCGGGAACAGAATTGATCCATTTTTCCTGAATACGCGGTAGTCCAAGTAAAGTATCTTTTAATCCAATTAATGAAAGGAATGGTTTTTCAAATTTCTTTAATGACTCCCATGCCCCTAGTTGCTGTCCTCGGATGCCAACAGTCATAGATGGCAGCGTCCGTGGACCGGCCATATATATGAATGAAGGAAATGGAACTTCATATGCTCTGATCTCCGCTTCAGTCAATTTATTCACTGTAGACTCCTGCATGATACCACCAACAAAATTCTTGGTGTGTTGGAGACAAAATAGTACCCAAGCTTGGAAGGAATACGGAAGACCTTTGAGCCAATATTTTGCGATATCTCGGAAGGTGCCGATCTCAGGATTTACAATTAATGGATTAGGGATATACAACGGATTAGTTTCTGCTGTGGCGAGTGGTAAGTCTCCATTGGCCAAAATAACTCTGGCGAACAATTCTGGATTTTCTCCAATGACCCGTGTACCGATGGCGCTACCCCAGTCTTGGATAAAAGCTGTGATATCCGTCAAACTCAATGCATTTATGAAAGTCAAGGTGTTTTCGCAGTGCTTATCATAGGTATGATATTTCTCTTTAATTGGCTTATCGGACTTACCCATACCGATCATGCATGGGGCGATGCAACGATAGCCAAGAGGAGCCAGCTTATTGATCATCTTGCGATAGAGAAAAGACCAAACTGGTTGGCCATGTAACATGAGAATAACTTGTCCATCTTTCGGCCCCTCATCGATGTAATGCATCCGCAGGCCGTCAATTTCGACAAAGTTAGGTTCAAAATTATACTCAGGAAGATTGTCAAACCTATCATCAGGTGTACGGACATACTCTACGCTGCCTTTTGTTTTGTGTATCGGTACTGAAGCATCCCAAAAGACTTTATCACCATAAGGTGCTACTTGTTCTATTTTAGTACTCCCTCCTTTTTCGAAGTCAATGACAATCGGGGATGGTATGACCTTGCCTACTAATTTTTTTATTCCTTTTGAAAGTTTCATTTACTTCAATGTTTAGGTTACTTGCCCTAATATACAAATATATTTAGGTAATACGTCCTATTTTATAATATTTAGGTAGAATAACCTAATTCCCGTACTTTCGTGACCATGACTACGAGAGAAAAGATCATCCACGCAAGTATTGCCCTATTTAATAGAGATGGATTTGGAAAAGTATCCTTACAGGCCATTGCAGATAAGGCGTCGATCAGTCAAGGTAATCTCACCTATCACTTCCGAACTAAGCAGGCCCTGATGCTCTCTATATTGACGCATATCACTGAAATCAAAAAAGTCAACAATGAGCGGGTGCTCCAATTGTTTGGCGAATTGGACATCATGAGTATCATGAAAGCATATCTACAAATACTCCAAGACTTCAGATTCTTCTACAGGGACATATATGAGATCTCCGCCATCGCTCCTGAGGCCCTCGATCTCTATAAGCAGCAGATAGATCAATTCATGACCTTCGGGCAGAATAGTCTATATATGGCCATCGGAAAAGGCCTCATACATCCTGAGCCACACCCCGGACACTACGCCTATTTTGCTAAAAACTCATGGGCTGTCATGCACTCATGGGTTACTCAACGAGAAATACTCGGATCGGAACAGGTTCCCATAACTGATGCGCTTAATGCAATGCTAGAGCTGCACTACTTCAATCTTACTGAAAAAGGAAGGGAGATATATGAAATAGGGAAGGCGCAGATTGGGGAGTTGGTAAATGCATAAGAATGAGTGACTGCAAAACAACAATAAGAGTTATTGCTTTTTGGTAAAGAAATGTCACATTCGAACGACTCAAAAAATTAGAATCCATCCTGCCCGACCATCAGTTTTTAAGAGCTCATAGCTCATCCGTAGTAAACTCTTCTAAGGCAAAATCCGTTGATGGAAATTATTTGACTATCGGGGCACATCTCAGACCATCAGTCGCGGCAAAAAGGCATGGTAGTCAAACGGGTCATTTAAATGTTCAAATATTTTTTTCTATTCTTATCAACCGATTGTTACATTTGATAAAAATGAAAATGATGAATCGGATCCTTGTAATATGCATCGCGGCCTTATTGATTACTGGACAAACGCTCCAAGGTCAAATAAATTTTACAGTAAATCCTGCTGGGGCAGGTATGTCAGAACAGGCTTTAGATAGATATGAAGCCTTTCTAAAAAGTGAGATTGAAGCTAAGAAGATACCTGGTGCAGTTAGTTTGATTATGCGTAAAGGGCAAATCGCTCATTCTGATGCATACGGTTACTCCAATATTTCAACACAAGAGCCGATGACTACCGATAAGATATTCTATATCCAGTCGATGACAAAACCGATCATATCTATAGCCTTCATGACCTTATATGAAGAGGGGAAATTTTTCTTGACGGACCCTGTATCAAAGTATATTCCGGAGTTTGCCAACTTAAAAGTTATTCAGGTCACACCAAATAAAGAAGGAGAAACACCGACTATAGATTATGTTCCTGTAAAGACTCCGGTACAAATCTGGCATTTACTTTCACATACTGCTGGGTTTTCTCATGGCTTAGGGCAGAACGAGTACGATCAAAATTTAGCCAAGGCTTTATATGGTGATTTTCTAAATCCAGATTCGGAGCCAAATGCTGGTCATAAGACTATACAAGATCGCGTGAATGCTTTGGTTAGTTATCCATTAATGGGCCAACCTGGTGAACAGTGGAATTACAGCGCTGCACCTGATGTTCTTTGTGTGCTAATAGAGCAATTTACTGGCCAGACGCCAGCGGAGTTTTTACAAGAGCGCATTTTTGATCCTCTGGGTATGAACGATACAGGTTATAATGTCACTAAAGCAAATGAAAATCGCATAGCAAGCTTACATGCGGTTGGAGAAGATGGGCAACTGGCTTATATGCCGCCATGGGGGCCATCAAGAGGGAATACTATTTATGGAGGAACTCATGGTCTATTTTCAACTGCTACTGACTACATGACGTTCGCTGCTATGTTACTTAATAATGGTAAATACAACGGTCATCGCATCATAGGACGTAAGACTTTAGAACTCATGACAGACAATCATATTGAGGGATTGCCTTATTCACCCGGAAATGGCTTTGGTCTTGGATTTGGTGTAAGAACCGATGTGTCTGATAGCAAAATTTCAGGTAGCGAAGGTATCTTCCATTGGGGTGGAGCTTTTAATACTTATTTTTTCGTAGATCAAGAAGAAGAGATGGTTGCGGTATTGATGACGCAACTCTTTCCATATACGAATCACTATGCGAGTAAGTTGAGACAGTTTACTTATAGCGCTATAGATGATTAAATAGCTTAGAGACATTGAAAAAATCCATCTGAGGAAACATTGATACTTGGAATTTGATCTTGGCTCTTGCTTCCCTAATTCTGTCAAAATACATATTCATCTTCTTTTTTCTTCGGCTGATTCAAATGTTTATCTATATAGACGGGCGAATGCAAAGCACCATCCCAGATGGGATCTGATTGCTCCTCCAAAAATGCTTTTAGTACTGTAGACAGTTCTTCTAATTTATCGGTTTCTTGCTTACCAAATTATGCTGTTCTGTAGGATCATTTTTCAAATTGAATAACCATTTCTTATTTTGTAATTGATCCCAAAGTAATTTCCAATCATCTTTTATCACTTGTGATGATTTATTGATCTACTTTGACAATCTCACCTCTTCACTATCTTCCTTACGGGGGGCTGAAAAGCAGGCATGGATCGGGTAGTCATAGGCTCCATAGGCTTGCTACCATCATTTGCTTGGTTGCCTTTGTTGGCAGCAATAATCTCAACTCGTCCATCCTCATTTAGGTCTGCAGTAAATACTCGAATGAAAGAACCTCTTCCTGTTGTTATTTTGGGAATTAGCCGCTTTGAAGGTTTTTCTTTGACGCCTTCACCGGGGTTTTGAAAATAGCCAATATGGGCTAGCTCACAGGCGACCAAAACATCCATATAGCCATCACCATTGATTTCTGCAATGGCAATATCTTCCGCAGCTGCAGCCAAATCGCCTATGGCAAGTGAAATTAAATCTCATTGATTAGGGGGGGGGAGCAGAGCCAAAAGCAATCCTTATGTTGCCTTTCAAAGCCCCATCATATTCGGTATCAGATTCATGAACGGATACAACATCTTCATAACCATCACCATCCAAATCGGCCATTTCTAAACCATCGCTTCCACTAAGATCCGCTCCACTAATGCTTATGTCATCTACCAAATTCTCTTTCCAAGAAATAAATAGCTCATCATGACTTACAGCTTTAGAAAGAGTGCTTCCAACTGTACTTTCAGTCGGAAGCTTCTGTGTCGTTGATTTAGAACCTGATGTAATTTTCCTACATGAAAAACTGAGAGTTACCAGTGATATGATAATAAGAAATTTCATTGTTTGCTGCTTAACTCGTTTGCTGATTATATACCATAACGTAATCCCTTATAACATCCGCCACTGATGTAACTGAGGTAATATTGCCAACGCCTTTCCCTGCCTGCCAGAACTGAACATTATCATCGAAAGCTGTCTTGCTATAATTTTTCAAACCCTTATTCATCAGATACATTCGCGCATACTTTTTCAATTTTGGCCTTCGAAGCATATAGTTGATTACGGGACCAGTACGAAGTCCTCCGCGCATGACATCTGCTGTTTTTATAACTGAAGAATTATTACCAGCCACCTTATTTGTCCATACGATATCTTGTTCATTAGAATCAACAATGGCTTGTTTGTAGCTGTCTGTGATGATGCACTCTTTGGTAGCCAAAAATCTCGTACCCATCTGAACACCTGCATACCCCATGTCCAGAGCCTTTTTATAATCTGACTCATCACCGATCCCGCCTGCGCAGACCAATGGTATACCAATGTCATGCAACTCTTCCATGAATTGCTCTGCAGACTGAATACCTGTTTGTCCGCCGCCTCTCCAATTGATACAATTCAAGCCATCCACACCAGCATCACGCATGGCAAGTGCTACCTTCTTATTCGGTACATCGTGGTAGACTTTGATGTCATTTTGTTTGGCGATTTTTACAATTTCATGTGGCTTACCGAGCGACGTTAAGAAGAACTTTACGCCTTCTTCGATGGATATCTCCACCCACTCTTTCATCTGTTCATGATACTTCTTATTAGCGCCGCCAAAAATGGTAAAGTTGACCCCAAATGGTTTGTCAGTCAACTTCTTGATTAGCTGCAGACCTTCTCTAAAGTCATGTCCATAGAGAGAAGTAAGCGCTACAGGTTGCACTACTCCAAAGCCACCCGCTTCACTAACAGCAGCAACTAATTCTGGATTAGAGCCTGGGTACATAGGCCCACAGACGATAGGTGTAGTTGCTCCGGTGTCTTGGAGGAATTGTTGGGTTGAATTTTCCATTTAGTATTTCTTGAACCACCATGTCACATGAACACTTGGAGGTCACTATTGTAAATATAAATTTAAAACCTAATATTCTGTAAAGCATGTACCAATGCTTAAATCTATCGCTCACAAAATGAAATCACGTTTACCCTTCTTTTTTGTTAGGTCTTTTGAGTTTCTAAAACAGTCCTTTGTGAGAGGGTCTGAAACTAAGTCCAAATAAAGAGGAGTTCCCCATACGCTTCACTTTTCCCTTGATTAGCGTTCCATTCCGAGTCTATAAACCAAGTATAATATTCTAAGTATAGAAATACCCATTTTCATCTACTCTTTTTGGATGCTTTCGCGATTCGCTCAAAATATGACCATTCCTATACAGAATTAAGAATATCTCTTAGTTTTAGTCCTTGATGATGAGATGGCAAATATTTCCTGTAATAGCAATATGCTTAATAATGCATACTTCGTGCTCCCAGAAACATGATAATAATGGCAGCCTAAGAATCGCCACCTCCGCTAATATGCATTATACTATGAAGGCCTTAGTAGCCGAATTCGGCAAACAATCATCAATTTCGTGTGAGATCATCGTAGGTTCTTCTGGTAAATTATCAGCACAAATCAAAGAAGGTGCCCCTTATGATATCTTTGTCGCTGCTGATATGAAATACCCACAAAATCTCTTCGACTCTGGCCATGTCACTAAAGCCCCTAAACCTTATGCTTATGGCAGACTTGTATTATGGACAGCAAAGGATGATATAAAGCCTAGTATAGCGATATTAAACGCTGATAGAGTTCAACATATAGCACTGGCTAATCCCAAAACAGCGCCCTATGGAAGGGCGAGTATGGAAATCATGCGGAATTACAAGATCTTGGACGAGATAGAAGACAAATTCGTCTATGGAGAAAGTGTCTCTCAGACGAATCAATTCATCCTCTCTCAATCAGCGGAAATAGGATTTACGGCGCTCTCTGTTGTTATGTCGCCATCTTTGAAAAACAAAGGAAGTTGGACTGCTATTAGTGATTCCAGCTACACACTTATAGAACAAGGGGCAAGCATTATCAATCGGAAGAATGAATCAAAAGAAGGAGCAGTAACATTCTATAGATTTTTGTATTCTCCTGAAGCCAAGACTATTCTAAAACAATATGGATATTCAGTAGATGAATAGATTATCCGGTCATATAAGCGCAATAGAAGTCTGTGGCAGTATGTCATTGGTGACAATTGATATCAGTAGTACAATCCATCTAAAAACCATTATAATTGAAACGCCAGAGACCGCTTCGTATTTATTGGCAGGAAATCCTGTTCAGGCGGTATTTAAGGAGACTGAGGTCATCATCGGAACCGATGAAACTCACAACATTAGTTTGCAAAATAGACTTCCAGGTCAGATTATAACAATAGAATCTGGAAAACTGATAAGCAAGATCGCAATAAGTACTGAGGCCGGAATTATAGTTTCTATAATTAGCACTAATGCGGTAAATTCTTTGAATTTACAAAAGGACTTGCGTGTTATTGCAATGATTAAGTTGAACGAAATTATGTTATCCGCATGATTGACTTTGGCCCTCTCATACTCACATTCCAGTTGGCGTTTGTCACTACTTTGATACTATTGGTGGTCGCAACCCCTCTGTCTTATTGGTTAGCCCAATCTACGTCGCGGATCAAGCCCATTATCGAGACGCTTGTAAGTATGCCGCTGGTGCTACCTCCAACAGTTTTGGGATTTTACTTCTTAGTTGCCTTCAGTCCTGGGAATGCATTTGGATCTTGGCTCAATGAATGGTTGGGATTAAAACTTGTATTCTCGTTTACAGGACTTGTCATTGCCTCAGTAATATATAGTTTGCCCTTTATGGTACATCCTATACAATCAGGGTTAGCAAGTATCCCCAAATCTATAACGGAAGCTTCCTACATATTGGGTAAGTCTAAACTACAAACACTCCTCAAAATTCAACTTCCTAATATTAAGACTTCTCTACTGACAGGAATCGTACTGTCCTTTGCTCATACAGTGGGAGAATTCGGTGTTGTACTCATGATAGGAGGTAATATCCCTGGCAAGACCAAAGTCGCATCTATTGCTATTTACGATGAAGTAGAAGCTTTAAACTACAGTGCGGCCAATACCTATTCGTTAATTCTATTTGTAATCACTTTTCTAATTCTACTTGCTGTATATCTCATAAATGGGAAGTATATAAAAGGGTTCTGGAAATGATAGAACTAAAAATTCAGAAATCATTACAGGCTGCTAATGGGGCAATGAATCTCACTTTGGATATTTCTATCCCACAAGGTTCTTTCATAACGCTATATGGTGAATCTGGAGCAGGAAAGACTTCCACACTGCGAATGCTCGCCGGACTAATGGATCCAGACGGTGGGCGTATCACAGTTAATAATGAGGTATGGTATGATACTTCAAAAAAGATCTGCCTAACTCCTCAGAAGCGCAAAATCGGCTATGTATTTCAGGACTATGCTCTGTTCCCTAATATGACCGTTCGAAAGAATCTGGAATATGCCTTAGGTAAAAATCAAGATCCGCAACGTATTAATACGCTTATAGAAATCACGGAGTTGAGTGCCCTTCAAAATAGAAAACCAGAAACCCTTTCTGGAGGTCAAAAGCAACGAGTTGCTTTGGCCAGAGCTCTTGTGCAGCAACCGGAAATACTATTACTCGACGAACCACTGGCAGCACTGGATAGTAAAATAAGACTAAGACTTCAAGACTATATAAAGCAAGTCCATCAGGAATTCAACCTTACGACGATCCTAGTAAGTCATGATATTGGTGAGATTGTCAAACTTTCTGATCAAGTAATAGTATTAGAAGCAGGAAAAGTAAAACTACAAGGTTCTTCAGAAGAAGTATTTATTAACAAACAACTAAGCGGTAAATTTAAATTTACTGGGGAAATCTTAAAAATAGAAAAAGAAGAGATTGTGTATATCATCACCGTTCTTATTCATTCAAATGTCGTAAAAGTAGTAGCACAGGAATCTGAAGTCCATGATATGAAAATCGGCGATAAAGTCGTGGTAGCCTCAAAAGCGTTCAATCCAATAATCTACAAATTAGACTCGCCGATATAAATAAGAATAGTCGTGAATAGCTAAATCATGAAAAAAGGAAACGTGGTAATCATCAATGGTCACCCTGATTCGGAGAGTTTCAATTTCGGATTAGCGGCAGCGTATAAAAAAGGCGCTATCGCTTCTGGTAAAGAAGTACAAGAGATTATAATTATAGAACTGGACTTTAACCCTAACCTTGAATTTGGCTATCGCAAAAGAACGGAGTTAGAATCCGATCTCCTAAGAGCCCAAGAGCAAATTAAATGGGCAGACCATATCGTTTGGGTATATCCCGTATGGTTGGGTTCTGTCCCCGCCATTATGAAGGGATTCTTTGACAGGGTTTTACTTCCAGGATTTGTCTTTAAGAAGGGAGTTGGAAGTGGAATAAACCTCTAAACCGAAAATCAGCCAGAATGGTTTGTACTATGGACCAACCCGCTTGGTTCTATAGATGGGTCAACGGCAACCCAAGTCATACTGCTATGAAGAAACTATGTATGTCATTTATAGGGGTTAAGACCATTGGAATTAAAACCATTGGAAATGTGAAGTTATCCAAATTATAGTTTTGGAGCAAGTAGTAGGTTAAAATTAAATAGCTATGATTCAAAGCAAATAGAAATTTGTTCTGATCCTATGCCTCCTTCATAAATAAGTATTGCGCGCACGTTTGTGCTCTAATCCTTTTTCAATTACTGGACTTTCTTTCTGAATTCTTCTAATGAATAGAAAGCTTCTAAGCTATATTCAACTCCAAGAAAAACAAGACGTTAGCAATCCTCTTCAACTCTAACTATTGGGTCTCCGCGTTTCGCTTCTCTAACTCTACTCGAATCTCATTAGCTCGTTCTTCACTTACACTATAATCTCTCATGATCCACATTGCTATAAGCGTCCCTGCAATTGGTAATCCAGAATAAAACAATCTCATCCCGAGCATAGCACTTTCAGGTTGTTCAGATGCAGCTGGAATAAAGCCCACCAATGACATAATGGCTCCACTGAGCAACCCGGCAACTGCAAAACCAAATTTTACCATCCACCAATAAATTGCTCCAAAAACACCTTCTCTACGTTGACCTGTATTCAATTCATCAAGATCTATGACATCGGCAGTCATCGACATCATGAGTGTAAATAAACTTCCGATTCCAAAGGAGAAAAAGGGCAATGCAAATAAGAACATGAATGGTTTTCCAGGCACAAAAAGGAACCAGAGCATAAGGTATCCTATTATAGAAATGCCTTGGGACGATAAGAATGCCATCTTTTTTCCAATCCTTTTTGAAATCCAAGCAACAATAGGAATTACCATAAACGTCGTAGCTAAGGCTCCTGCACTTCCGAACAAAGTTGGCCAAATTCCCATGCCCACAGAGTCCCCATTGAATATATAGTATAATATAATAAAGAAGGAAAAACTGGCTATAGTATAAAAAGCATTATAAATGAAAAATGTAGAAAAGCACAATTTTCTAAAAGGCTTAGATTGGAAGGCTTCCTTAAACCCAATTATAATCTTATTCAGACTACCTCCAATGCTTTTTAAAGTTAATGGGGAATAATCTTCGTTAATAGTGGACTCACTCCTTATAAAAACAGCGGGTACCATTGCAAAAAGCATACATATAATTCCAACCCATATAGCAAGTGTTCTTGTCGCAACATCTGCAGACTCGAACCAGCTCTGATCATACATAATTACCCAGAACCATGGTGCTATAACCCAAGCCCACTGCCCTATCCATTGGGCAACTGCCATAATATTGGTACGCTCATGAAAATCATTACTCATTTCATACCCCATAGCAACATAGGGAACACTAAATATGGTCAACCCAAAATAGAAGACAAATGACCATAGTAGAAAATATATAAAATTGTATTCCACTCCGTTAACTCTATAAAGTTGCCACATAATAATAAAAGCAATTCCCATTACAATTGCTCCTATAAACACATACTGCCTTCTTCTACCCCAACGTGATTTAGTATTATCTGAAATAAAACCCATTATTGGATCCGTAAAACAATCAAATATTCTAGGAAGAAAAAACAAAACACCCCACATCCATCCAGGGAATCCGAGATCCTGTACTAATACCACCATGAATATTCCCAATGCAGCTGGAAACATTTGATTTGCTAACATTCCTATACCGAATGCTACTTTTTGACTGAAAGGGACTTTTGTAGAGGTTGTGGACATAAATTTATATACTTTTAAATTGAGTTGATATTTATGTATTGATTGAATAGGGCTTTTTTTAATCCTAATTATTCGAATTGGAATGATTAAGAGTTCGTGGAATCATTTCTGACATTTATTGCAGCAGCAATATTTATAACCTTGTCCAATTCCATAAAATTTCTATAATGTAAGGAATAAGACTTAGAGCAAATCCTCTTCTTTAATCCGAACATTTATCCTTGTATAACTCCCATTTCTTGAAAAAATATTATTACTCATTATAGTATCAAGATACAGTGCTTGGGAAGTATGCATTACATTCCCTTTCTCCAAAACTTCCAAACTATTTTCTTCCCCGAAGGTATACACAACGGGAATCTGACAATAAGTAAAGCAAAGGCTACCACCCTTGAGTTCTATTTGCTGTGGTTCTAAATGCACGTCTATGTAATCAAAGGAGCTTGCTTTTGTAAGGAACTCAACTTTTTTCAACAAGTGTGGATTGAAAAATAATTTTCCAGCCCCTACAAATACGCCAAGCTCACCAAACCTACTTAGAATATCCTCCTTCACTTGGCCTGTCATTCCCGGTTGTTGGGCGCCTTTACCTCCTGGAGTATGTGAATAAGGATCCGTAGGAAATGCTCCGTAAAGGGAAGGTGGTTTGTGCACACCAATACCTTCATTTATTTCATAATAATGCTCCAGTAATCTTCCGATATGCCCCTCGGGCTCTTCGGCTTTGATTGCTTTAACACAGCACTCCTGAACCACTAATTGCAATTTAGATACCATATGCCAATAGATAGATCCAAGACCTTCATAGCCATAAAATGTTCCTGATCTTCCTGTGAACGCTTTATGATTAAAAACATTTTCGAATATTTGTAAAACATCTTTCGATTCTGCATTCAACTTCCCTCCAAACTTATCTTGTGGTAGGTCCTCCAATGCTACCTTTAGATCCTTCGCATTTTTAATATTACCATTGAAGTGATATTCCCCATTCACATCTTTCTCTATAATCTCAATATTCCGCTCCTTAAGCAATAGCATCAACAATCCCGATTTGTTCACGGCTTCTTTGGGGATTGTGTTTCTACTTAGAAAACCTGGCAATTCTTTATTCGGATAAAGTATGTAACTATACTGATCCTCTCTAAAGAGCTTAGATTTTTTCAAACTGTCCAATAGGCATAATGACTGCTCCGTCGTCAGATAGCCAGAACTCAACACCGCTACCTGTCCCTCTAACATTTCATCAAGATGTGTTATTGAGATAGAATTATCATCTACTACGGTCATTAAGTTATATGCGTGAAACAAATTATCCTGGCGTACATTGGCCGCAATAGAATGATTCAAATATTTTAAACTGAGATCTACAAATTCTAATAACCTCTTAATAGACAAACTCTTTTTGTGTCCAGAAAATGACTGTTCATATATCAGCTCTCTATAATCACTGGCAGGGTTCGACAGACCATCCAAAATATGCTTTCGGTCTATATCACTTATACGGTCTCCCAATAAATCCTGGTGTTTCTCAAGTGTACTGTTAACACGATCGAAATAGTCAAAAAGTTCAGAAGACAATTCACTTTGAGTATGTGTCGTTTGTGACAACTGGGTTCTAAAAAATGTAAGAAATCTCCTTAGATAGTAGAGTGTTACCATAGACACTCCATTTCCCACTAAAGCATTATTGGCATCATTCCATTCGGGTCTCTGTGTATTCATCCATATGCCCCCTTCTGGGATAAAATTTGACATTTTGGCCAATAAGATTGCTACTATCTTCTCTATAAAGTTCGCCCTATGGATTGACTTCTTTTGACTAAGGATTAAGGCCCCATCCGCTCCAATTTTTGCTTTCCTATCTCGAGTTTCTTTGTCTGATTGGACATCAAAATCAATCGTTTCTTTTGAATTCTTTAGAATCTCCTCATACCTCTTAATTCTATAAGGTACATCGGCATATACGAAAATCTCATCCTCAAAATATGTATCTAACTTCTTTGGAGATACGTTATTGATATGCTCAAGAAATTTGAGCAGATATATAATCTGATGATCCCCCCAATACCCAATATAAGACCATGGATTATCAGGTTCTATTGTCTCCCAGTCAAATCCCCCTTTAGTTACTCTATAGGGATTATAGCCATCGAACGTAGTCGCATTCAAGAACTTATGAATCATACTTTCTATGAAATTTGGAAATGAGTGCGCCAATGCTTCCCAATTCTGAAAGATATCTCTCCAGTTGCCCTCGTAGTCAAGTATTTTACTCCCGTCTATAACACTTTTAGTATTTATTGAAAACTTATTCCATGGCCTACTTGGATCTCCATGTCTCCTGCTAAACTTAAGCGGCATATATTCTAAGCAGAGTCTCTGAAAATCCTTGTCATTACTTTGGTGCGCAAGTTTCTTAAGTGTATTGAGATTGAATACATCAGGAAGTTGCTTTATAATCTCAAGTGTTTGAGTATAGACTTCCATATTCGCTTTAGACAAGTAATTGAGAAAATCATTCCGTTCAATTTGATAGTTATAATCAAATACCCCTCCTCTCATAATATTAAAGAGTGTATTGGCAAAGTGCCTTGAATCTCTATACTTATCTGCGGTTAATTGAAGTCCATCCGCAGCGGAATTCAGCTTTATTAGAGAGGCGGTTCCGAGCTCAATATCTTCAAGAACAATCTTTTCAAGATCATCATTTATCTCAATCGCCTTCATTAAAAGGGCTATGGAAGCATGGTTTTGATTTACATCAGCGATAATCATCCATTCCTCTTCACTTTTGGAATCTATTTGAAATTCATCTTGTATAAAATAGGCTCCTTTTTCAGCCTTTATATCCTCTTCTTGGGATATTGGATTCCCTTTCCGAAAATCCCCTACTTGTAATGACGACAATAAACGTTTTGATTTTTTCTGCCCGATGGACCATACTATACTCGCCTTCAGTGCTTCACTTGGCTCCGCTTTATCTACTATGATCGCACTAAGAGCATAGATACCTAAACCTGATTTTTTTTCAAGCTCATTTCTCTTATAGGCATCAACGAGATTACTGGTTTGATTCTGAAGTTCACTTCCTACACCATATGGTACAATATTCTGAATTCCATCTAATACAGATACGATAGTCTCAGATTGACCATTGTTAATTAGCTTAGACTTTCTTACGAATCCAAACTTGTCACTGGAATTCCATTGATATTGAAATGTCAATTGAAGATCATAGTTGATCTCTTCAAATAGCACCTTATTGCCGTATGTGTTCTTATATAGATTTCTTCTCACATTATACTTTCCTTCACCCCTATTAGAAAAAGGTTCCCAAACATGAATCTCATCAGCACTACGTACTACAAAAATTGACTTGCTCCCTGTAACTTCAGCGGACTCGGTAATCTTGTCATCAGTATAGTAAGGGAATAGTGAAGATTCTGCGTTACTACGTCCAGCACTTAAGCCACCATTGCTTGATATAAACATCCAATGATTAGAATCACTGACTATACTCATAAAGAATGGGCGCATCTCATCACTATACGAGATTTTGAAAAACAATTCATCCTCTATTTTAACACTTGACAACTTTATATTTTCACTAAAAACATCCTCCATATGATTCATTCTAATTGGCACTAAATGCCCGACGCTATTTTAATTTAATTTTAGAAAATTCCCCTTCTAATGTCTGTTGTGATGTATTGACATCATACGGATTTATCAGATGTACTTTCTTCAATGCATAATATGCAGCACGAGGGTTTAGTTTATATAGGCCTTTTTCATTAGCAGATCCTTTAGCACATATCCCGAACCACTCTTCGTTCATATTATTCTCACCTTTTTTATAGTCCCTTTCATAACCCCCGTTACTCCATGAGGCATTGTTATCGTGAATGTCCAAATTTATAGTTTGTCCGTATTTCCACCATCCATCACTGAATTGAAAGGTGAATCCGCCTATGGAGTTATTCGCCTTACCAAGGCCTGCAGCATTTGCGTAGATCTCTTTCCAATTAGAGACTACATAATGCGCTTGTGCTAACTGATCTTCTGAATTATCTATGGCATTTAAAGCATCTGCTCCAAACTCAGTAAACATAATAGGAATTTTCAATTCACTTTTAACTCGTTGGAAGGCATCTCCAAAAGACCTTCCCCGATAGATATTAGTACCAAAAATATCCACATCCTTGCATTCCTCTACAATGAGTTCTAAGAATTGCAAATCACCGTTGCAGATTGCTACAGGATGATTTATATCTATATTCTTGATTTGTGCTGCTGCCTGATTGAAAAGACGATACATGCTTCGTGCATGAGTAGATGACTTTTGGTCCTCTAATGGAATATCTTCAGTTTCTGCCCCTTCCCAGAACAACCCATAATTATTCTCATTACCCAAGAGGTACATTAGTAACCCTCGGGTTCCTCTGAATTCCAAAACCATTTCTGTTACTTCCTCCAAGAGAAATTCTTTAACCCGTGAATTCCTGTAATCGGTTTTAGCTACCCATTGTTCGTCCAAATTGAGCCCATATCTGCCGAACGAGTGGTTCAGCATCGTATAAATGCCGTAGGTATCATAGATATATTCAATCCATCTGGCAGGTATCCCAGTATATTGCCGGACGGCATTGACTCCCATATCTCTGAGCAGAGACATCTCATAATCAAGAGCAGCTATAATTATATCATTAGGTTGAGACCACAAACTGTAAGTGAAATTTACTCCTATGGGGTAATAATCCCAATTCATCCCATTGATCATGAAATTATCTCCGTTGACTATTAACCGACTCCCTGTACTATCAGTAAGTACCCTTACCTGATCAACTTGGGCATAGTTCGAAGTACAAACTAAGCAAAGTACTAATCCCAATACTCCACTTTTAATGCATCGCAAATTAGTATTTATCTTGCTGATATCTATTGATTATAATATGGTCAAACAATTGCAGAAAGTCAACCTGAGTAGTTTAAGGGTAACCTCTTGCTTCCTAATGGGTTTACAAACTAAGTGAGTGAGTGACCAAATTTCATATGCCAAAGATTTATTCAATTAGCTGATATCCTTTGCGATACACCCTTCACTAGGATTCTGGACTAATATGTTCTTTTACCTAATCCTTATTGATACACTCTCACATAATCAATCTCCAAACTTGAAGATTGAAAATTGCCATCTATTTCTCCGCCGAAATTACCACCCATCGCAACATTCATAATTATAAAGAAATCTGCATTGAATGGCAGATCTGCGCTATTGTTAAATGAGTGGAACATTACATCGTCCACGAAAAATTCTATTTTGTCCGCTGACCACACACATGAAAAGACATGAAATTCTTCTGAAATACCCGGTACTTCTGTTGAACCACTGACACCTCCACCTCCAGCATTCAGGGGATAATGTAAAGTAGCAAAAAGTTTATCTTGCTGATTACCGACATGTTCCATAACGTCTATTTCACCACAAGTTGGCCATCCTACAGTTTCAAAATTTGAGCCTAACATCCACAACGCAGGCCACGTACCTCCTCCTTCAGGAAGCTTAGCTCTAAATTCAATTGTACCATAGGTAAAGTCAAATAGATTTTGTGTTTTAAGACGTGAAGAAGTAAAGGTACTCCCTTCGAAGTCCTCCCGCTGAGCAGTAATCTTCAATATACCGCCAGAGACACTAATATTTTCGGTTCTGTCTGTATAATATTGTGACTCTCCGTTACCCCACCCATTACTACCAGTTCCTAGATCGTAAGCCCAGTATTCGGGATTTGGCGCGCCTTCGATATCAAATTCATCAGACCATACCAATTCTAATTCTTTTGCCGTCTCTGAGTTGGAAAAAGTGTGATACCATGCCAGTCCGGAACCATTCACATCCTGTACAGTCCGGACACGCAATTCCTCAGGAGTGATCGACATAATTTCATACGAGCTCGAATTTAAAAAATAACTCATAAAGGCTCCATTTTCCAAGTCCATCTGAATTCCCGTTGATGGCGTTACACCTGAATTTATAGGCCCGAATTGTACAGCTCCCGGTGTTTCATCAAGCACAAAATCAAAACATGCATCAGACCCGGTACTTGGGATTCCCAATGCATCTAAAATCTCATCTGTATGAAAATAAGTCACATCATTATTCATATTTGTAAATGTAATCTCACCAGAAGGAGTACTGGAAAAGGTCAGAATATCATCATAAAGACATCCGTCACTTTCCTTCTCAAAAGCAGTCGCTTGATACCATAGTGGCTCAGAAACAGCATTGCCATCATCGTCCATAGGAGGGCCGACTCCCAAATGTCCAGGGATAGATTTCTTCCAATACCATTGCTTACTTGAGTTATTCGTAAGTGCCGAGATAACTTCTACTGGAAGTTTAAAATCCACAAACACCGTTACTTCTTGTGTTGCATTAGATGAAACGCCGCCTTTCCCAAATGCTATGACTTGTAGATTATAATCATTGGTGCCAGACTTTTTATAAAAATTCTCGGCACTGCCATCGTAGGAAACAAAGGGAGTCTCTGTACTACTATTACCAAATAGAAAGTGATAAACGATCGCATTTTCAGCATTAACTTCAAATACGACACGACCGGATCCATCTTCGCTTACTACTGCATTTATTGCAAGGTTAGTAGGGACAAGTAATGTATCCAACTCAGGTTCTTCTTCTTGGCATCCAACAAGAAATCCCATAATAGCTACAATATAAACGAGGTACTTCATTTTCATAATTATCAGTTGATTACCTTATTGAGAAAGAGATAGATCGTCATAATAATATACTGAATCATCTCCAGCATTTCCAAAATCAAAAAAGATCACTATACGCATATAGTCTGCTGGTGCAGCATCACTAAAATCATAACTAAGCTCTTCCCAAGAGTTGGCTACGGTGGAATTCAGATCAACTTCATGTGTAATGCTGGCATCCAAATTTTCTATTTTCACCTTTATAACGGCTCCAACTTTGGGAGTCCATGTTTTTACACGGATAGTAGGATTATCACTTAGATTCAATGGTGTGTCAATTTCAAAATATGATCCTGCCCACACCTCAGATCCCCCTGATTTGGTAAGTTGTGCTACTTGAGGCGATGTGTTAATTCCTGAAGCATCAGGGTTCGGAATAACCGTCACATCAGGAATATTTCCAAATACTGTAAAAACTGGCGCCTCTGCTTCAAAATCCTGTATGGAAATAGCTGAACCGCCGCCTACACCTGAACCAGCTACTTGTAATACATCATCAAAATAGTAGGTAGCGTCGTCACAAGGCATATTCCGGTCGAAATAAACTATTATACTTTTAAAAGTTTTGTCTTTATGAGCTGAAAAGTCAAAAACCAATTCCTCCCATTGCCCTATTCCTGATATAGTTTGCACAATATCAACCGCAGGGTCAACATTTGGGAATGGTTCAAATTCTAATCTCAATGTTACCTCAGTAGTATGATCCACTGCCAGTACCTTCATGGTGAATACAGTGTTATCAGTAGATGACAAATCTATGGATGTTACCAATCCCTTTCCAACTCCTGACCACGTCTCACATCCAGCATTCTTAAAATACTGCTGAACCTGGCAGCTGGAATTGACCGCATCTACTACCGGATTGGGAACAATAGAAGAAGAAATATTTCCAAAAGGTTCAAATAAATGTGCTACATCAGAAGTCAAGAAAGTCCATTGTATATCTCCATTAGCGGGATCAATATTTTCTGTCAATTCACTTTCACATGAAATTGCTGACACGAGGGATATATCATCAAAATAATAAACTGATCCATCTCCAGCATTTCCAAAGTCAAAGAAAACTACAACTTTGTGATAGGCATTACCAGTATTAATATCACTAAAATCAAATTCTAATTCTTCCCACTCATTCATGGTAGTTGTTAACACATCTATCTCATGACTAATATCACCATTGTCCGCATTTTCTACTTTGAACTTAACTGTTACACCAGATTTTGGACTGTAGACTTTCATCTTCACCAGTTTATTAGCTTCGAAATCCATGGGGTCCATCAATTGTAATAAGCTACCAGCCCAAACCTCAGATCCTTCTGCTTTAGTTAAAAGGCCCACTTTAATACTCTCATTAATCCCCCCACTTACCGGATTATCTACTACTGCCCCAAAGGCATTTCCAAAATCCCCGAAAGCATAATTTATAGTAAAAGACTCAAAATCAATCGGCAATACAATAGGATCAGTTGCATCTGATATAACTAATGTGGTAGAAAATTTCGCTGTCGCGGCTCCTGCTCCTATAGCCGTGACACTCATTTCGTATTCACCTGGCCCCGGGTAAAGGTGTTCTGCCGTTGAACCCACCATAATTGAGCTTGGCTCCTCATCCATTACATCTCCATAAAGTACATGAAACAATGTAGCGTGATCAGCACTCATTGCCACCGTAATCATAGCTGGATTGACTGGGTCTGGTAGTACTATAACCTGAAGGTTCTCTGGTGCTCTAAAGGATATATTGAGGGGTTGGTTCCATTCACTTGTCAGACCTGTTGATCCAACTGCTATGATTCTAACTTCATATTCTCCTTCTGCATATGTATGGTCTGCGGATCCTCCTGGAGCTACCTCCTCAACAGTACTGCCGGAATCCCCCCAATGAATCTGAAAAGTTGAGGCACCTGTTCCGCTGGGCGTTACAGTTACCATTCCAGAATCATCTTGAGCTATCTCAAAATTTGCAGTTATATCACTAGGAGCCGATATCTCTTGAAAAGCATAAGATGTATCATCATCATCACTACAACTCGGAATAATAAGTAGTAGTGCTCCTAAGAATAACAGGGCATAAATTATACTTCTAATATCTTTCATATTGTCTAATTTCTAATACTAAAATTAATAACCTGGATTCTGGGACCAACGTCCACCAGTTAACTCTATTTCCAAAGATGGGATTGGGAATATTTCTGATTTACCTTCTATGAACCCATCAATTTCAGATGATGCACGTCCGGTTCTCACTAAGTCAAAAAAACGATGACCCTCTCCCACTAACTCTACTCTGCGATCATTATAAATTGCTTGAGTTAATTGATCACCACTAGCATTTATAGGAGATAATCCTGCTCTTTGTCTTACTCTATTAAGGTAAATAAGTGCCTTCCCACCATCAAGATTACCTCTTGAATTTGCTTCCGCAGCCATTAGCAAAACATCCGCCAATCGAATGGCTCTATAATTATTGGGATTGGTGAGATTTGCATCTCCCGTATTCAGATCTCCTTGTCGAGATATATACTTACGATTAAAATAACCTGTATGTTCATATCCAGTTGCAAAAGTTGCACCTGTTTGATCCGCCCATGAATTGATATCAAGAATAGCAACCTCTTTTCGAAGATCTCCAGGTTCAAATGCATCTACTACATCCTGAGTAGGCACATTAAAGCTAAATCCTGATTCAAATACAGGTCCAGTGTAATTTCTAATACCATTGAATCCAACGGCAACATTCCCTTCACTACACTGAAGGCAACCAAATCCTGCTCCTTCTTCATCTGTATATTGTACTTCAAAGATTGACTCAGAATTATTCTCCCCTTCTGGTTCGAAAATTGAATTGTAATCGGCAACCAATTCATATGGGCCAGCAATAACTACCTCAAATACTCCTGCCGCATCAGCATATTTGTCTTGATACAGATAAACTTTACCGAGAAGTGCATTTGCAGCCCCTGTAGTTATGCGGCCTACTTCACTCTGAGATATAGGTAGCACTGATGCTGCACTTTGCAGATCAGATTCTATTTGTGCATATACTTCTGCCGATGCGTTTCTTTCGATTTCAAATTGTGCACCAAACTGGATTCTCTTATCCACAGCCAAAGGAACATCTCCAAACCACTTTACTAATTCAAAGTAATAATATGCTCTTAGAAATCTCGCCTGAGCAAGTATTTGTTCCTTCCCTGCGAAATCAGTCTTATCTTGGAATTCCAAAATATAATTGCTTCTGTTGACTCCCGCATACATCCAAGACCAAATATCTTGTAATTGTTGATTTATTGGCGTGTGAATCATATCATCTACTTCTTGGATTCCTGGCACATCAGTAGCACTTTCACCTCCAGCAAAGGTATTGTCTGATGCTATCTCCCCTAACATTACATTAATATAAGTAGATTGGAGTAAATCATATGCTGCTATAAGTGCAAGGTTATAATCCTCCTCAGAATTGAAAAAATCTTCTGAGTTTTGATCTGTAGGATCTACATCCACAAAGCTATCACTACAAGAAGTCCATACTCCAAATAATCCAATAAAAATGAACCAGAACTTTAATATATTGATTCTATTCATGCTCTTAAAATTTAAAGTTTACACCAAATAAGTAAAGACGGCTGACGGGGTAGAACCCCTGATCGATTCCTCCTCCAATTGGAGCTCCGGATGAGGCTGCGGGATCATAGCCGCTATACTTCGTAAAGGTGAATGGGTTATTGACAGAAACATACAATCGCAATTCATTTGAAGTTTCTTTTTGCAATAAATTTTCAATAGAGTATCCAATTTGGATATTCTGAATTCTCACATAAGAACCGTCTTCCACATAATAATCAGAAAACAATAAATTGGAAGTAGCTCCACTTGTTACTCTTGGAGTTTCAGTAGTGGTATTTGTCCCTCTCCATCTATCCAATACATATGTGGTTTTATTTGTGAGTGCCTGATTCCTATCAAAATTACGAACTATGTCATTACCCAATGATGCAAATGCCGAGGTACTAAAATCAATTTTTTTCCATTCAACATTAAAATTAAGGCCCATCGTATAATCCGGAATAGGATCCCCTATACTCGTACGATCATTGGCATCTATCTGACCATCTTGATTAATATCTTTGTAACGCAATTCTCCAGGAGCGGCATTTTGTTGAGAAACGTGCGCTTCGACTTCATCTGTTGTTTGGAAAATACCGTCTGATTGCAATCCAAAGAAGTAACCAATAGGAAACCCTACTTCCATTCTTGATGGAGGTTCCTGACCGATCCCAAAAGAACCACCTGGAATAAAACCATTATCAGAATTCACAAACAGAACTTCATTTTTCAAATAAGTCAGGTTATAATTTACTCCCCAACTAAAGTCATCATTACCATAATTTTGGTAGCCCACTTGGAATTCAACACCGCTATTTTCTACTATTCCTGCATTTATAATCGGGGAAGATGCTCCTGGAGCAGCAGCTCCCAAAACCCCCGCTACAGTAGCTTGAACAAGAAGATCTTCAGTCTTCTTTCTAAAGTAATCAATACTTCCTATTACGCTACCATTAAACATTTTAGCATCTAAACCTACGTTAAGTGTTCTTTGCTTTTCCCATTTTATTTCTGGGTTAGCTAAGGCTCCTGAGGCCAATCCAAAAACCAATTCATTATTGAAAACATATGCACCTTCTCCATTTAATAAAGAAACATATCTAAAATCTGCAATTCTATCATTTCCTATGATACCATAACTCAATCTAAATTTCAGGAAATCTAAAAAACCATTACCCCCTCCTATATTATTGTCGACTGCGACATATCCTATAGAGCCTGAAGGGAAAAATCCAAATTTGTTTTCAGGACCAAATTTTGTAGAACCATCTCTTCTCAGTACGGCAGAAATAAGATATTTCCCTTTGAAATTGTATTGTAATCTGGTGAAATAAGAAAGAAGTCTCGAATCAAATGTATTTCCACCATTTCTAAAATTATCAACAACATCCGATGCACTTTCGAGAGAGGCATCGTCGTAGTTATTACTTGGCAATTCAAAGCCTGTAAAACTTCTAAATTCACCAGTGGTTTTATATACCGAACTACCCAGCAAGGCATTTATATTATGATCATTAAAGGAATTTGTATAGGTTATAAAATTGTCCCATGTATAATCATCAAAACTATTATCTCCTTCTGTATAACTATTGCGCTCTACATTAAACACCTTTCCAGATCCGTAATACGCATCAGGAGCAAAACTATTGGATTTGACATTTGAAGTATTCAGTTGTATGCGAGATTCCACTTTGAACTGATCATTAAGCGCATAACTCAATCCCATTGAGCTACTCAATTTATTTACTGTAGTTCGATTATATGTATTTGCAATTTGGGCGAAAGGATTAATGACTTCATTCCCTAGTCCTTCTGCTAAGGTAAATTCTCCTGCCGCATCCCTTATAGGTAAAGTAGGAGACATATTAAGGGCATTAAATAAAACGGAACCCAAGGTATTCTCGAGAAGTGTACTTCGATTGCTATTTGTATAAATAGAAGCTGTAGAAAGTTTAAGCTTATCGGTAATATTTACATCCAAATTTAATCTCCCGTTGAAGCGATTAAAATTTGATTTGTCACGACCTATCGTTCCATCTTGTGTAAGATAATTCGTCCCAATAGAATAGGCAATTATTTTTGATCCTCCTGAAAGGTTTAGACCTAAATTATTAATTGGTGCTTTTTCGAATACATCATCCTGCCACCTAGTACCTTCTCCCAAAGTCGTAAAGTTGGTAAACATAGGGGTACTACCTCCATTGGCTAGGCTTTCATTTACAATAACTCCATATTCAGTGGCATTGAGTAGTGGTAGCTTTCGTGAAGTCTCTTGTACACCAGTATAGGCATCGAATTCGATCCTTAAAGGAGTATTAATTCTTCCCGTTTTGGTCGTTATCAGAATGACACCATTGGCGGCCCTGACACCATAGATTCCAGCTGTGGCATCTTTAAGTACATTGATACTTTTGATATCACCTGGATTTAACACACTCAAATCTTCGATAACATTACCATCTACAAGGATAAGGGGTCTATTGTCGCCATTAGTAGCAATTCCTCTAATACTAATTGTAGATGCAGCGCCTGGCGCCCCTGATGTTGTGGTTACATTCACCCCTGAAACCTGACCTTGTAGGGCTTGCTCTACTCTAACCGGATTAAGCTTCGCAATTTGGTCAGCACTCACAACAGACACAGCACCTGTGACTTCTTTTTTCTTCTGTGTGCTATACCCTATCACAACTACTTCATCCAATGAAGTGGAAGAAAGTGCAAGATTGATTGTCAATATATCAAAATCAGATACTACTAGGTTCTGACTTGTATATCCAACAAAACTAAATTCAATGGTATCTCCGATCGAAGCTCCTACATTGAAGACGCCATCAAGATCAGAAATAGCACCATCCCCAGAACTAGCATTAAAGACACTTACGAAGGGGAGCATGTTACTAGATTCGCCATCCAATATTACCCCTGTCACAGATCCATCCTGAGATATTAAACAGAGTGGACCTATAAGTAATAAAATCAAAAATAAATTTCGTCTCATAAGCAAATAAATTATAACATATAATACGTCATTCACGCCTTTGTGATGCGCAAACATATACACATGGCAAAAATTGGTTCACGGCTATGCAATTCAAAATCATCTATCCAAATAACATAATATTCTGAATTATCCTATATACATGTACAATGATATGCCAAATAAGGTCATATCCGCAATTTTATACCACAACTTGACTACTCATTTGTAAAAACTATTATAAAATGGTATAAAATATCTACTATATTACTACTCATTAATAGCTTTATAAATGCTATGTTTAAGAATTAGTAAAAACATAAATGATGGGAAAAACACATCATTGGCTTTTAGTCATTCTTTTTCTTAATTCTGAATTTTGCCTCTCGCAACAACTGGGAATCCCTTTTGTCACTGGTTATACGAGAGACCAATACGGACTTGGAACACAGAACTG
>JBLIDB010000018.1:0-35432 GCA_047634015.1 Saprospiraceae bacterium | reverse complement strand
TTCAAAGCCCATCGAGCAAGCTCAGAAAATATACCACGCAGCTCAATGCTCACAAACCCAAACAGCAACAAAAAAATATGTAGTGTACCATTGATTTTATAACTCACTGCAAATCAAGTGACTCATCATATATATAGCCAAGTTGGGTTAATGAAGGAGCATGGAGTAGCTTTGTGCCCTACACTTGCTGCTGGGGATGCAATATCACAGTATAGAGGTTGGAAAAAAGGAAAAGATCCTGAACCAGATAGAATTACGAACAAGAAGAAAAGCTTTGCTCTGGAGTTGGAAGCTGGTGTAGAGATAATTGCGGGAGGAGATGTTGGGGTGTTTCCACATGGCAAAAATTCTCGAGAGTTTATGATGATGGTGGAATATGGTATGTCCGAAATCGATGTTTAGCGTGCCATAACTTCTGGAAATGTAGCCTTACTCGGTATCACAGATGTAGGAAGATTGAAGGAAGGAATGAATGCAAATATAATCGAAGTGAAAGGTAATCCTTTGGAGGATATATCAGTATTAGGCAATGTTATGCTGGTTAAAAAAAATGGTGATATTATAAAAGAAAAGAAGGTAGTAGCTTGTCAAAACTGTATAAGAAAATAGATAAATCCATTCTGAAGGCGATTCCAAATCCTTCCAAAGAAGCATAAGAAATAATAATTAAAATTCCAGAGTTTACTTTTTTTTGGAGGAAAAGAGCAGCCAGACTTTGCTACTGTCTATCTGACATTCTATCCGGATAAGAAAATCATAGAATTGAAATCCTTAAAATATTATTCCTTTCACCTAAGTGACATTGTAGTCTCATATGAGCGACTGATCAATTTTTTTATGAACAACTTATGGAAGTATATGAACCATAGCGACTCAAAATCTTGATGATCTGTAATCCAAGAGGTGGAATGAGTTCGAAGTTGGTTATTGATTCGGATTGGGCTGTAAGGGGAGGAAATGAAGAATTCAAAGACTGGTTGGATGGAAGTGGATCACATGAAGACTGGAATGTATTGATGTAAGAGTGTTGCCCTTTGAGTCTTTTCTGATTACTTTGAGAGAACTCAATATCTATGGAATATCGTTATCTTCCCTTACCAATGATTTCTGGGATGAACATAGTAAAATCTGGGTTGAACAAAATAGCTGGTCGAAGAGATTTCGAAGCTCTGAAGCTTAAGGGAAGTCTCAAGCAAGTCATTGCTGCGTGGCCATAAATGGCTGGTGGTTCAAAGTGGTCGCCGGAAACATTTTTACAGAATGTAAATACTTTAGGAGTTGCGGGAGTGGAGTTATTTCCCGTAGAGCACTGGCACCTATTAAAGAAATATAAGATGGTTTGTGCTGCAACCAAATCTCATACTTTTATACGTGGGATGAACAATCTCAATCATCATCCAGAATGTTTTCAAATACTTGAGAAAGCTATAGAAGATACGGGGAAGGCTGGGTTTCCAAATGTAATGACATTTACAGGACTTAGTGACACCTCTTTCGAATCGAATGGAAGTTAAGTAACACTGGAAGATGAGAGGAAAAATTGTATCGAAGGCTATAAAAAATGGCGCGCATAGTTGAACAGCAAAAAGTATGTATGGTGTTAGAGCCATTGAATTCAGAGGTTGCCGAGAATATGAAGGGTCATCCTGGATATCAGGGAGATCACATAGAAACTGTATCGATATTATTATATCCGTTGGTTCCCCCTATTTAAAATGACTTTTTGATGTATATCATGTACAGATAATGGATGGCGATATAATCAGGAATAGTAGAAAATATAGTGAGTATATAGGGCATGTTCAAGTGGCAGACGTTCCTGGACGAGGAGAAATTGGTCTAAATCAAGAAGTCAATTATCCGGCGGTGGCAAAAGCTTTTCTCAACATTGGCAATGATGGCTATTTCGGACACGAATGGATTCCAACGGGTGATCCAATGACGGGATTACGCGAATCAGTATTACGGTGTGCCGCCTAAATATAAAGTCAAATTACAATTGAATTCAAGATATATCAATATTTATAAAGAACTAAATGAAATCTATATCACTATTTAATTGCTTTGTACTTTCAAGAATAGTTCTTTTCTCATGTAATCAAAACGATAACGGAAAGCGCAATGCTAATGCCGAAGACCGACCTAATATTGTATTCATGCTTGCTGATGATTTAGGGTGGAGTGAAGTGGGATTCAATAATGATTCTAAAAAACATACTCCGAATATTGACCAACTCAAAGAAGAGGGATTAAGCCTTACTCAGTTTTACGTCCATGCTGTTTGTGCTCCAAGCAGGACCGTTTTCTTGACCTGTAGATACCCATTCAGAAATTGGACGGATTGGCGTTCAGAGGATTTTGGCAAACCATCTTATCTTAATATGCTTGGAATGCAATTGGAAAAGAATAAAGAAGGACAAGAAACAAGAAGGATTCATGCATTGGCAAGTGACGAAAAGACGATCGCTGAGGCTCTTCAAGAACAGGGATATGCAACTGCGATAATGGGGAAATGGGGTTGTGGAGAATGGCTTCTAAAACATCTACCCATGCAACAAGGCTTCATGCATCAATATGGACATTATGGTTGGGGACTTGACTATACAAATTATACAATACCGCACAACGCCCCGGCACGATTTGCAGTCTATGACTGGCATCGCAATCAAGAACCACTCAATGAACAAGAATATGCTACAGATCTTATTGCAAATGAAGTGGTTCATCAGTTATCCAAGCATAAAGATGAGTATGGAAATGATCCATTTTTTTACTACGTCCCATTCAATGCAATCCACGGCCCGTTAGAAGAGATCCCTCGCTATGTTGATAAAGTCGGTAAGCGAAATGCGGCCATAAAGTGCCTAGATGATGCTGTAGGAAGAACCGTAGGAGCCATAGACCAATATGGATTTGGAGAGAATATTTTAATCGTATTTACGAATGACAATGGTGCCATCAGAGACACAATGAATGCTCCCTATCGTGGCACCAAAAATACTAATTATGAAGGTGGAGTAAGGGCGCCTTGTATAGTGTATTGGCCAAGTAAGGTAGCGTCTGGCAAAGAACATAATGGATTGATGCGTATCACTGACTTTTATCCAACATTGATTCATATGGCTGGAGGTACGATAGCACAGACGCTTCCGATAGATGGCATTGAGATGACATCTATTATAGTTAAAGGAGAAAAGAGTCAAAGAGAGGAAATCATTTATGAAGGTTCTAATAGTGTGCGTCCTCCTGCAATACGTCAAGGAGATTATAAATTGATTGGAGAAGAACTATATAATATTATTGAGGATCCCAATGAGCAAGTGAATCTTGCTACTATATCACCTGATATTGCGATCAGTCTAAAGGTTCGTATTGACGAAGTGGGAAATGAAAGACCACCTTTGCCAGATATGAGGCTACTAATGACACCTTGATTACCTTGGGTGTATGGGAAGATGGAAAATGCGAATGTGCCAGAATGGGTAAAAATGCGCATGAGGCCTATTCGCACTGCTCAGCCTCAAGAATGGGCGAAAGGAAATACTCCTTGGCCACAAGCACCAATAGATGGTAAGATCATTTATAAGGGTGATGGAAGATGAGTTACATTACATCCCTGCAGCTACGCGCATTAATTCTGCACAGATAATAGCTCCATAAGTACCGAGTGCATACCCCAAAACCGCCATTAATATACCTACAGGAGCCAGCGCCGGATGAAAGGCATTCGCAACTACAGGCGCGGATGCAGCACCTCCGACATTGGCAGTTGAACCAACAGCTATAAAGAAATAAGGAGCCTTTATGACCTTAGCAACTATAAAAAGCGTGATAACATGAATTGACATCCAAACAACTCCTATAGCAAAGAGCCCTTTGTTAGCCCATATTTCGCCGATGTCCATTTGCATACCAATGGTCGCCACAAGAATATAAATGAACATGGACCCAAAACGTGATGCGCCGACACCTTCTAATCTTCGCGCTTTAGTAAAGCTCAGCGCCACACCAATCGTTGTGGAGATGACAACTAGCCAGAAGAACCCTGATAGCAAAGAGTTCAATCTCATACTCTCAATACCTTCTCTGTATTGATTGAGAACAGGAAGAATCATTTCTGAACCAAGATGGGCCAACGCCACTGATCCAAACGCGACTCCTCCCAAAATGTAAAGATCTTTGCTTGTCATATCACGCGCCACACTCAATCGGTAATCTTCTACTTTTTTCTTCAATATTTCTATACTGGAATTATCTGCTTTGAGCCAACGATCGATTTTGTCAGAGGAATTAACACCATAGAGTAGAGCCCCAAGCCATGCATTTCCAATGAGGATATCTACGATTACCATAGTGCCAAAAAGATTATCACTCACTTCGTAGATCTCTTTCATGGCAGCTTGATTCGCTCCACCTCCTATCCAGCTCCCGGCTACTGTAGAAAGTCCTCGCCAGAGTTGGTCTGGTGTTACGCCTACTAAATCAGGAGCAATAGAAGAACATATAAGCAAAGCAATCGGGCCTCCTAAAATGATTCCGCCAGAAGCGACAAAAAATATTGTAAGTGCCTTGCTTCCCAACCCCATTACTGCCTTTAAGTCAATACTAAGACAGAGAAGAACCAAACTTGCTGGCAACAAATATCTGGATGCCATGAAATACAAGTTTGAACTTTCTGGATCTATTAATCCCAGTGGCCAATGGAATAATGCCGGAACGAAATAGCATAGGATAAGCGCTGGACAGTATCGATAAAACTTCTTCCAGAAGGGATGATCTCCTTGGCTGGTATACATTACAAATCCCAAAATGGACATCAAGATTCCAAAGACTATGGCGTCATTGGTGAATGGTATAGAAAGAGCGAATAATTGCATAGTGCCAAAATATCATTTCTTCTGTTCAACCCGCATTATGCGTTGGGTTTTCGTGATGAGAGATGAAAATGCAACCTGCCTTCCGCAGGCAGCTACAAAAGGTGATCCAGAATAACTTTCCCTTATAAACAATTGATTCTGAAGGATGAAAGCTGATCGCCTTCAAATGAGAGCACCGTTACGGTCTGCGATCGCTGCAGCTCTCAGCGGAGGTGCTGAGAGATAAAGTTGCTGGACGTACCAAATTTTGCAGTAGTTTCATTTTGTAATAGATTATCTAATGCATAATGTGAGTTGAATGCCGAATTTCTTTACTTCTAAGTAATATAGTGGTATGAAAACCCGACGCATATATAAACTTAAGGCAGGAAGCATCGCCAGATTGAAAATCTCCGAAGAGAAATTAGATCAACCAACGACCCAAGAAGTTCAGATTAAGATTCATACTATCGGACTGAACTTCGCTGATGTATTTGCTATTCTTGGATTGTATAGCGCCACTCCCACAGGTGAGTTTATTCCTGGATTAGAATATGCAGGAGAAATCACTGCTGTCGGAGATGGAGTCACGAATTTCAAAGTAGGAGATAAAGTGATGGGAGTTTCAAGGTTTGGTGCATATGCAACCCACATAAATATCGAATACAGATATACTGTTCCACTTCCTGAAGATTGGTCTTACGAGGAGGGTGCTGGATATCTTGTTCAAGTATTGACAGCATATTATGGACTTGATTGTTTGGGAGCGCTAAAGAAAGATCATACGGTGCTTATCCACTCAGGGGCAGGAGGCGTGGGGATTTGGGCAAATAGAATTTGTAAGTCTATAGGAGCTTACACGATTGGAACTGTAGGGAGTACATCCAAATTAGGATTATTGAAATCTGAAGGATATGATGCGGGTATATTGCGGAATAGCAAGACTTTCGAAAAGGAGTTAACTGAAAAATTAAATGACCGCCCATTAGATCTCATTATGGAGTGTATAGGAGGGAAGATTATGAAAATAGGATTCGATCAATTGGGCCCTATGGGGCGACAAGTCGTATATGGATCTGCGCAATATGGTACTCCTGGAGACAGACCGAATTATTTCAAACTTATCCCGAAATACCTGATGCGTCCTAAAATAGATCCTCAGAATATGATTAAATTCAATAGAGGAATTTTGGCGTTTAATTTGATCTATCTCTTTGACAATGTAGAGATCATGCAATCCCTTTTACAAGAATTGAAAACCTTAGATCTTGGAAAACCAATCGTTGGGCATACTTTTAAATTTGAAGAAATGCCTGAGGCGATACGATTATTTCAAAGTGGAAGTACTGTAGGGAAGGTTGTAATTAAAATAGAATAACTCCCCATTGAGACTTTGGGTTAGTTTCCAATTGCCTTGGCATGGATTTCTTCAAAAAAGATATCATCATTGGGAACATGAAACAGCAGACTACTTACTTTCTGATTATTATCTAAGATAAACTGTACCGTTCCAAAATCAAACCAAGCATGTTCTTCTTCCCACTTGATCTCCCATGTATCATAGTGCCAATGAGATAAAGTTGTAGAAAGCGCTGGAGCTCCTTCGAAATCGAGAGTTAAAACACCCTTATTATCTGAGCTAACTTCAATGTTGCCGTAGAGTGGATCATAATATTTGCCAATTATCTCAGTATGTTCTAAAGTGGAAGAAGTTCCAAGTACTCGCTTTTCTTTGGGTCCTGTAAACTTATCTTGCCACTTAGTACGTGATGCTTCTTCGGCCTTTATGGCTTTCTCAAGCCAATCGGTTGTTTCTAATTCCAGATAAGAATCTCTGATATAATTTGCTACGGCAGAAGACAATCCTGTCATACTATTGGTTAGGACAACGATGCCAATATTCATTTCTGGAATCATTATTACCCTTGAGTACATACCGTCATATCCTCCGCCATGAGTTACGATAGTTTGACTTCCTTTCATATATAAGAACCAACCAAGACCCGCGCTGTAGAAATTGTCTTTTCTAATTGCATTATGAGGTGTCATACACTGATTGCGAGCTGCTTTTGAGAAAATTCCAGCCTCTTCCGCTTTGCCTGGATTCAGCTGAACATTCAACCATTTCAGCATATCATCTGTACTTGATAAAATTCCTCCTGCTGCTCCTGATGCTTCCCAAGGAGCCATTGCTATTGGCATGTTATCACGATGAGTGATATGAGGCGTTGCTATGTTATCCAACCCTGTTAGCTTTCTTACGCTGGTTTGAGTTCTATTCATTTTAAGAGGATCGAGGAAATTGGATTGTACATATTCACTCCAACGCTGACCTGTAACAGCTTTGATTACCTCTCCTGCTGTTATAAACATAAGATTCGTATAACCATAACCAGCACGCCATTCGTAGGCTTGTGGGAGGTGTTGAATTTGCTTGATGATTTCTTCTGCGCTTTTTTCACTCTTATACCAGAGGGCATCTCCACTGTAAGTGCCTAAACCAACTCGATGACACAGCAAGTCTCTTACTGTGGTATGTTGACTGACATATCCATCATAAAGCTTGAAGTACGGTAAGTATTGCTGAACAGGGGCATCGAGGGCTAGTTTTCCTTCTTCATGAAGACGAGCAATAGCCGTAGCAATAAATGCCTTCGAATTAGAAGCTATCGCATAGATAGTCGCACCGTCTACAGGTTCCACTCTATTATTTGTACGAGTACCGAAACCAGTAGACATAATGACCTCTCCATCTTTTATAATCCCAACGGAAAATCCGGGAGTATCAAAAGCCTCTAATGTAGACATTGCTGCTTTATGGAACTGTTCGGTGGATTGTGCTTGTAGACCACTTGTGATAACAAATAGAAACGAAATTAGAAAGCTTGTAATTCTGATCATCTTCTTAGTTTGTAAGATTGTTATGCCTTGAGAATATATCCCCCAGAAAACATTTTTTTGGAAAAGCTAAGTGGTAAAAACCACTATCTGAGAGGCTTGCAGATGTTTATGCCAGATTCGTTAATTGTCTTTATTATATTAATTAGAAATCCCCAAACATGAATTCGTCACAATGTAAGAACTTATGCCGCCTACCAAGAAGAAGGAAAGCCATATCTCGCCTAAATATTTACAAGAAAGTATTCAAACAAGGCTAATCTGTGGTGGTATATATCTTCTGTAGTATCTCATTTAGCCTTGGGGTACCGTTGATAGTGTCGAGATTCCTAAATATAATTTTACCATTGGGGTCAACCAAAATATATGTAGGATATCTTTCAATCCTTAGCTTTTGAATAATCGAAGGGCTAATTAAATTGGGGTTATCAGAAATATGACTCCAATTTAAATTTTCGTTTTTTACGAAATATTTCAGATCTTCTATTTTCTCACTTGGTGAGAGTAGTGCGATACTTACCATTTCTAAATCCTTATAGGTTTCTCGTATTTCCTTTATGTCAGGAATTGCCTTAATACAAGGAGTACACCACATCCCCCAAAAATCTAATAGCACATATTTGCCCTTCTGTTCACTTAGTTTGAATATCTCATTGTCGATAGATACCGCTTCTAATTCTTTAATATATTGTTGAGGTCTATCGCCATATATTATTTCTCCAGGGTTGACACTTTTAACTATTAATTCATTTCCAAATATTGAAGGACTAAAAACCTGATATTTTTTATTTTGAAGTATTATAAAATCTTCCTCTCGATGAAAGGCCTTACTAATATTATTTACATAAGGCATTGAATCGTGTATGTTGAAAATCTTGAAATTAATATGATTGAAAATCTTGATAATGATATGCGGTTTAACATATATGACATATTGTTCAGAACCAATAGAGAACATTCCAGTTCTCCCTTCGTCTAATTTTAATGTTAAAGAGACTTTCAGGTCATTCGAAAACAGTGTACCCTTGCCATGAGTATGACGCAGAATTATCCTTACGTTTACTTCTTTTTGAGTTATTTCATTTTTATCTACTAAGTAATAATCATAGAATAATTTCTTTTTTGGCATTTTGACAATATCTGCTTCTGGATATCTGCTCGAAATATATTTGCTAGCAAATATATCTATTGCCTCGTCTGTGAAGTCAAGATTATAATTAGTGTCGGTGATGACGACAATACTATCGTTAATTACAGTAGCTAAGAAATAGGCTCTTGATTTCAGACTTCTATTATGTGTCCTGTTAAATCTATTTAGGTCGTTTAAACTATGATTGAGGGAATCTTGTTTTGTCAATTCATTTTTGACCATTCTGGAGTATACAGTTTGAAGAGGGTTGAATTCAAATGAGTATATGGTATAGTCTGTTACCTCTTTGGGGATTTCAAACTTGCGGTCAATCATATCTATTTCATGCACTACATGGGTGATATAGAAGACATTGGCAAACAATAAGCTATCATTTTGACTTTCCAAGCTAATTCGAAAACTATCTTTTTCTATATCCTGTGCTTTGCAATAGTAAGATAGAAAGATGATAAAAACACTTAAAAGTATTACTCTAAGAAGTAACCCTTCTTTTAGCGAGGAAGTTATTCTCATTCGAACTTGAGTGAATGTTATAAAGTTTTATTCAGAACAATAGACCCATATAAAAAGTCCAAGGAACTAAATCGTATTCCGAATGAATATATATTTCTAATTATTTATTTATCCGGATACAATTTATTTAGGAATTATTTGGATTCTAATTTATAATCAACAATTCAGTTCTTCTATTTTGAGCTCTACCTTCAGGTGTTTCATTACTTGCTAAAGGCTGGGATTCTCCTAGTCCTAAGGCTTGGATTCTTGATTCTACAATATCACGACTTGTGAGAGCTGCCTTAACTGATTCCGCTCTTTTTTGCGATAGACTTAGATTGTCCGAATCCGATCCTACATTATCTGTATGACCAGATAGTTGAATTTTAATAGACGGATTATCTTCGAGAAGTTTGTATAAATAATTAATCTCCTCTTGGCTGGCAGGTAAGAGTTCTGCCCTTGCAGTTTCAAAGAAGATGTTGCGTAAAACCATAGGTTCTATTTCTACTTTTTTAGTAGGAGGGATCGCTTCATTCAGTTGGATATCTATAATATGTGGATCTACCCCATGACGTACTTCTTCATACGCTATGTAGTCTGAATAGAAGACATACCCTTTGCTCGAAATATGCATTTGACTCGGCTGGCCTACAGGAATTGCGGCAAGAAATTCACCATTATAATTAGTTTTATAGCGTGTGGTTTGTTGCTTGGCTTGAGTAATTGAGATTTCCGCAATTAAAGGATTCTTAGAATTCGCATCAGTGACTCTTCCCTTAATATAAGTCATTGGTTGAGGACGAAAATCTTCTGGCAAATCGAATTCAAAAATATCCAAATGTTCGAGTTTTTTCCCATAATATGTATCAGTCGCATAAAAACCTTTAAGGCCGTCAAGACTTACAACAAGTGCCCCATCATTACCCTTTGTATTAATAGGACTACCCAAATGTTTTAAGTTTTGCCACTCGCTATCTTCCTTTGTTGCCATATAGAGATCGAAACCACCGAGCGAGACATGACCATTCGTTCTGAAATAAAGCGTCTTGCCATCGGCATGGAGGAAAGGAGACTCTTCATTTCCGGAGGTATTGATTTCGGCACCAAGATTAACGGGTGCGCTCCAAGTTCCATCTGGTTTTTTTTTAGAAACCCATATATCTGCGCCTCCGAGACTTCCTTGTGGTTTTTTACTTGAAAAATATAGTGTGTTGCCATCTGCGCTTAGACTTGGTTGAGATTCCCAGTGTCTCGTGTTAATCACAGCGCCCATATTCGCAGGTTGTTTCCATTCTCCATTGGATTGGAATTTGGTAGAGTATAGATCGCACCCGCCATATCCAAATTTCTCATTGCAATGCGTAAATATTAATGTGGAACCATCCGCTGATATCGTATGAGCGCCTTCATTTAGAGGAGTATTGACGGCTGAGATAGGTGAGATTTTGTAGCCTTCTTCTGTCTTCTTTGCTAAGAATAAATCTTCTTGATTGTTAAATCTTCTTGTGAAAATGATCTGTTCTGCATCTAGGGTAAACTGGCTTAAGTATTCTGAATCGCCAGTATTTATATCTGATGACAAATGACTAAGTGTTATGTCATATGGAGTATCAAGTGTTTTTATCTTGAAGTCCAATTGCGCTATAATAGTCTCAGTTCTTTTTACTAATGAAGGATTGTCAATTGTCAGTTCTCTAAAGAGAGTGTAGTTGACTCGTGCTTCAGAGAATTCACCTTCTTTGTCATACAATTGTCCTAAGCTGGCATATACTTTTGGGTTAGAGCGATAGTTTAGCGCTTTTAATCTTTCTAAGGTTCGAATGGCATTTTTTTTATCCTTCAAGTCTATAAAGATACTAGCAAGCTTCACTATTTTGTCTGTGTCATTTGGGTTCTCAACTAAATGGTTTTCAAGGATCTGAATCTCCTTTTCTAATTGTTCGTCTGTGATATACTCTGGTGCTGCACTATCATGGGTAGGACGGCTACCCCGAGAGGTTGGTTCAGAAGTTGCGCAACTTATTACTAGTAGATATGCGATAACTAATAGGGGAGGGAAGAAATGAGATGTCTTCATTTTCTAATAACGCAAAAAGTGAATATTTAGTCCAAAGAAGCAAATGATTCAATTGCGGTAGTTAGGATTAAGAAGTTATAGTAACGGGTATTTTTATTTATATTTCATAATGAAAACAGGAACAAGGAATAACAGGATTGATCTCCTTCATATCAATCTCGTTAAACAACGTTCCTTTTTTAGAATACTATAGCTCGGAGGGTAAGATTAGGATCTGAAGATCGATAAATAAAAAATAAAAGTAAAGTAGAAATGATGAAATATCTTAACGGGAGTTTAATAACATCATGATGTTAATTTGTTTAAATGTAAGCTTGACTGGACAAGTATGCACGGGCACTTGTTCAGGTTCAAATACTTCTTACGGGGATGGCATCGGAATTCTTGGTGCTTCCATTACAATTTTGGAAAGCAGACTGGTGCATCTTATCTAGCCGGCGGAAGAAATAATGCCTTTTACGGTTATCAGACTGGTAATGATAACACAACAGGAGATGATAATGCATATTTCGGTACGCAGGCAGGTTTTCAAAATGTGACTGGAAGTAGGAATAATTTATTCGGGAGACTTGCAGGGGAAAAAAATAAATCCAGCGATAATAGTTTTTTTGGCCATCTCTCTGATAGGGATAATACAGATGGAACAAGAAATAGCTTTTTGGGGTCATTTTCTGGTCAAGCGAATTTAGGAGATTATAATAGTTTTTTCGGACATGCGGCGGGCGATAGCACGACCACCGGAGATGAAAACAGTTTTTTGGATCCTATTCTGGCCAGAATACTTAGACTGGTAACTGGAAATCTTTTTTTTGATTTTCTTCGGGTCGTATCAATACTACAGGGGTAACAATTCTTTTTTTCGAAGATTTTAAGGTTTCAGGAATACCACGGGAGGCACAAATTCCTTTTTTGGCGTTCTTTCGGGTCAGAGGAATACTACTGGAGGTAGCAATTCTTTTTTTGTCACTCGATCCGGGCAGCAAAATACTACAGGTCAAGGTAATTGCTTTTTTGGTGAGTACGCCGGGGAAGGTATTGAGGAAGGCTCATATAATATTTTTATAGGTTCTAATTCGGGCACTTCTGAGTTTGACGTAAGAGATGTCGACAGTATGCTATATATTGATTTTCAAGAGACAGATGATCCACTTATCTATGGGCACTTCAACAAAAGAATAGTAAGAATCAATGGCTCATTTGAAGCTATGAGAGGTGTCTCTAATTCATCAGATGTCAATCTGAAGGAAGCGATTATTCCAGGTGATGTATTAGACAAATTATCTAAGATCGAAATCTCAGAATGGACATACATTGATGATAGTGGTTCTCGCCATATAGAGCCTATGACTCAAGACTTTTATAAAGCATTTGGATTGGGCAAAAGTGAAACTACAATTACAACTATAGATGCAGATGGAGTGGCATTAGCTTCTATCCAAGCATTGTATCAATTATGGCAAGCAGAAAAAGAACGGAATAACAGACTAGAAGAAAAGGTGGATATACTTCTAAAAAGAATGAACTCAATAGCAAAGTAAATAAAAACAGCGAGGCCCATAATAAGCCTCGCTGCTAATATCTTCTCATGAACAAATGCGGAAGGTTCGATAAGAGATCTAATTGTAATTCAATTCAGCTACGCGATTTCAATCGTTTTTACCGGATTCTTAACGTCGACTTTTTTGGCCATTTTGATAGTAAGAATACCATCGGCATATTGTGCATTCACTTTCTCACTATCAATATCCTCCGATATGTGAAAGCTCCTCTTGAAGCCTTGATAGTTGAATTCTCTTCTTGAGTAAGTGCCTTCCTTTTTGTCTTCAGTGGATTCTTTCTTAGATCCAGTTATGATCAATTGATCTTTCTCTAAATCAATTGAGAAATCTTCTTTAGCTAAACCCGGAGCGGCTATCTCAATATCATATGCATCATCATTCTCAATGATATTCACTGAAGGCGTTCTATAAACGAAGTCATTACCTAAGAATTCTGACATGGATCTTCCCGCCAGATCATCAAATAGTGTATTAATTGTGTTCGTTGCAGAGGGTTTGAATGGATTATATGTTACTACTTTCATTGTTTTTGTTTAAAAAAATTATCTGATTGATATTGATTTCGGTGACTGAGGGGCTGCCTCTGGCTTTTTATTCAATGTGATTGTCAGAATACCTGATTCAAAAGAAGCTACTATGCTTTCTGAATCAACGGTCTCGGGAATTTTGAAGGATTTTGTAAAATCCGTATAAGTGAATTCTCGTAATCGATAATTCACTTCACTTTTGGCTTCTTCACGATTAGATTTAATGGTCAATCTATCTTCTTCAAAAGTGATACTCACGTCTTTCTTTATAAATCCCGGGATTGCCAATTCTATAACATGTCGATCATCAAAGTTTATAACATTCGTGGCTGGTTTTGTGAAGTTCTTACGTTCCGATTTCTGCACGACATCTCCTACTGCGGTGTTAAAAAATTCATTGACGAAGTTCCCGAAGTGAGGATAATTAACTCTTGCTCTTTTTGGTCTGACGGAATATTGAGTATTACAATTCATTATTTATTATTTTTTGAGTTTTATGATTCAAATGTTCAAGGCATACTGATCAATCGCTGTACCAAACCAATTTTTCAGAAATATTGACAGGATTAGCCAACCAACGGGTGACATTATGTCAGCCAAAACACAAAAACAAACTGCCATAGTGGCAAATTATTTCACCTTGGGTCAGAGGAGCCACACACCATAGAGTTGGTTTTTTGCGTCTTAGTCAAATAATATGTAACCTTATATATCGAAGTGATTTAATAACCAAAAGAGATGTCAGCAAATAATCCATTTACAGCCAGTTCCTTCATTTTTTTTATTCCCATAGCTATGGCTATGAATTTGCCTGTCCGGAAGGCAGGAAGAAAAAAGAGCTTCGTTCTAACTATCAATCGGTTATTTTCGCCAATCTGCCCAATTCTAAAATCACCTTATTGAATTCACAATAATCACAGACGCTATGGCCTTTTTAAAATGGGGGAGTAATATCAAATCAAGAAAGTTTGATTATATCCCTAGATATTATGATAAAGCGAAGGAGGAGCGAGAAATGCGTTTTAGGTCAGTACGTCAAGATTCTGATGGTGTAGATACCGAATTAACGCAGACCCGCATACGCGCTGGGTTCCGACAAAAATATAGACCAACAAATCGCAATAACGCGGAGCAGCGTAGTCGATTAATTCGCCTTGCTATAATTATTGTCGCACTGGTTTTTATATCCTATTATATTCTCTCCGCGAATATGGAATGGTTGGATACTTATTTGAGGTAGCCTTCAGCGGTTTGTTTCTCAATTGTTATAAAGATGTGAGGATTGTCATCAGCGATGCTTGTGATCTTTATTTCATTTCCTGCAACTTGCGGCCGTCATAAAAAACTGTATAAGAGTATGGGCCAACAAGGCATCATTAATTTACTGCCAGATAGTCTAGCAAATCAGATAGCTGCAGGAGAGGTAATTCAGCGGCCAGCTTCGATTGTCAAGGAGTTAATGGAGAATGCATTGGATGCAGGAAGTACAGAGATTCGACTGATTCTTAAGGATTCCGGGAAGTCAATGATACAAGTTGTCGATAATGGAAGAGGCATGTCTGAAACCGATGCACGACTTTGTTTCGAACGACATGCGACTTCTAAAATCAAGCAAACAGATGACTTATTTAACATCAGAAGTTTTGGATTTCGAGGAGAAGCACTGGCATCTATTGCAGCAGTCGCACATGTTGATTTGAAGACTAAGCGCAAGGAAGATGAATTAGGTACTTGTGTATTGATTGAGGGCTCTAAGCTTAAGAAGCAAGAGGCGGTTCCACAGAGTGATGGTACTTCTTTCACAGTTCGGAATCTATTCTTTAATGTGCCAGCAAGACGCAAGTTTCTTAAGTCTGACCCTGTGGAATTGCGTCATATTCTTGAAGAATTTGCACGGATCGCATTACCGCATCCGGAGGTATTCTTTAGTGTGCATCATAATGATAACGAGCTCTATCATTTTCCAGCAGGGAAACTAAGACAGCGATTGGTAAACTACTTCGGAAAGGGTGCCAATGAGAAGATCGTTCCTGTCTCAGAAGAGACGGATTTTATAAAAATAGCAGGGTTTGTAGGAAAGCCCGAAATGATTAAAAAGACGAGAGGGGATCAATATATTTTCGTAAATCAGCGATTTATAAAGAGTCATTATCTCGCGCACGCTATTAAAATCGCTTACGAGAATCTAATTCCAGATGGTCATTTTCCTTTTTATGTCATCCTATTGGATATCGACCCAGCGATGATAGATATCAATATTCATCCTACTAAGCAAGAGATCAAATTTGAAAATGAAAGACTTATTTATAACTATCTAAAAGTTGCTGTTAAACATGCACTGGGGAAGTATAGTATTGCGCCAAGCTTGGATTTCGATGCTGTTAATACCAATATGATGACCGCTACTTCTGGTGCACCAAGTACGGCGAACTTTGGGAATAGAGGCGAAATAGGGGATCAAGCAATCTCAACATACGGAGGTGCTTATACTCCTCAAGGCCCCTCAAAAGGTGAAAAGTCAAAGTGGATAGAGTTCTATCAAGAACTCTCCGAAGTATCACAACAATCTTCAGATGGCCCAAATAACGCCATTACTTTAAGTAGTGATTGGGACAATGGCAAAGAGGATGATATAGGAGATACCAGTAAGTCCAGTACCAATTGCTTTCAAGTACATGATTCTTATATCATTTCTCCGATTAAATCTGGACTAATGGTAATCGATCAGAGTCGTGCTCATGAGAGGATATTATACGAGCGTCATCTTAAGGCAATTCAGGATAAGAAAATAACGGCTCAGACGAGTCTATTTCCAGAGACGATTCAGGTGGAGGCTAAATATGCCGAAATTTTAGAAGGCTTAAAGGAAGAGCTAAAATATATCGGATTCCATATTGATAAATTTGGACAGAACACCTTTGTCATTAACTCTACTCCTACTGATGGATTAAGAGAAACAGCGACAACTTTTGTGAGACGATTTGTGGAGACGTATGCCGATAATTTAGAATTACAGATAAGCATCCCTGAGAATATAGCACGCTCATTTGCGGTAAATAATCGGATTAAAAAAGGCAAGCGATTAGAGCATTCAGAATTACAAACGCTCATAGATGAATTGTTTGCCTGTGAGAATCCATATAACAACCCTTCAGGCAAGAAGTGTTTTATTACATTTGGTCTTGACGAAGTAGAACGTCAATTTAATAACTGAGAAATACTTAGATGAATAGAATTTCCGAAATAGTTAAGAATCTTATCATAATCAACATCATTGTTTTTGCCGCTAAGAACATATTGCCAGGGCTTGGAGCTTTTGCAAATAAGTATTTCGTGCTGTATGCATTTCAAGATGAGGGCCGGTTTAATCCAATCCAGATTGTGACTTATATGTTTAACCATGCAGATTTGAATCATATATTTTTCAATATGCTTGGTCTATTTTTTATCGGACCATTCTTAGAACAAACTATTGGTCAGAAAAGGTTTCTATTTCTTTACTTGGCAGCCGGCTTAGGTGGTGCTTTTCTAAATCAGATGTTGGGAGGAAGTTATGGAGGTATGCTTGGTGCATCTGCATGTGTATTGGGAGTAGTTGTAGCATTTGCCATGAAATACCCCAATATGGAAATGATGCTTATGTTCATCCCTATTCCGATCAAAGCAAAATATTTGGTCTCTGGATTTGTGATTATGGATGTAATCTTCGGATTCGGCGGTATACAAGATGGTATAGCGCACTTTGCACATTTAGGGGGTGCTATTGTTGGAGCGCTACTTATTATAGTTTGGAATAAATACCCCAACTTTCTTGCTTAGTACTTGTCTTTCATTTTCAGAATAAAATTTCTATATGTCTGATATATCATTTCTTTCTGCGACTCAGTTGAAAGCTCAACTCGATTCCAAAACGATAGGCTGTTTAGAGTTATGCGATCAATATATAGATAGAATCGAAGACCGCGATAAGGAGACGAATGCCGTTGTAGTGAGAGATTTTGACCGAGCAAGAGAAGCAGCGAAAGAAGCGGATAATACTCCTTCAGACCAAAAAGGCGCAGCTCACGGACTACCGCTTACTATTAAGGAGGCGTTTAATATAGCAGGATTACCGACGACTTGGGGATTGCCCGCTTTTAAAGATATGCCCGTTGTAGAAGATGCCGCGGTTGTACGAAGGTATAAGGAAGCAGGTGCTGTCTTTCTTGGTAAGACCAATGTGCCTGTTAATCTTGGAGACTTCCAAAGTTATAATCCTATATATGGAACAACCAATAACCCATGGGACTTTGATCGATCGCCTGGAGGTTCTTCAGGAGGTTCTGCAGTCGCAATGGCCGCGGGATATTCTGCTTTGGAGACTGGATCAGACATAGGCGGTTCTATCCGGAATCCAGCTCATTATTGCGGCGTATATGGGCATAAACCAACATGGGGGATTGTACCGCCGCAAGGACACGCCCTTCCGGGCGTATTAGCCGCTCCAGATATTGCGGTTTGTGGACCTTTGGCGCGGAGTGCAGAAGATTTGGCATTAGCCATAGGAGTGATAACAGGCCCAGAAAAACTAAATGCCTCAGGATGGGAACTAAATCTTCCTGCGCCACACAAGAAGTCTCTTAAAGAATTCAAGGTAGCTGTATGGAGTAATGATAAGATGTCTCCTGTTGATGAGGCCGTAGAATCTCGTGTGCTTGAAGTGGCAAAACTGTTAGAAAAGCAAGGAGCAACAGTTTCTTATACTGCGCGACCAGATATAGAGATCGGAATAGCGCATCGGACCTTCATGGGATTGATGCATTCTATAATGGGAGCAGGGGCTGATCCCAAAACATATAAGGCTTCTCAAAGCTACGCAGCAGCATTAGATGCTACGGATCTTTCAGATATGACTGTTATGACCCGAGCTATGGTCATGTCTCACAGAGATTGGCTTCGAACGAACAATCATCGCGAGAAAATGCGCTATGCGTGGGATCGCTTCTTCCAAGAGTGGGATATTATTCTTTGTCCCCAGATGGCAACAACAGCATTCTTGCATGATCAATCCAATATGTCTACAAGAACACTAAAGGTCAATGAAGAACTGCAGCCTTATTTCCAGCAAATATTTTGGTCCGGGCTGGCGGTTGCCTCTTATCTCCCAAGTACTGTATTTCCCACGGGCCCAGCGGCAGATGGATTACCGCTAGGATTGCAAGCAATTTCAGGAGCATATCAAGATTTTACTTCTATAGAATTTGCAAGATTATTGGAACTGGAAATTGGTGGTTTTAAGATTCCTAGCATATATCAGTAAGATAATAATGCTACAATGTCGATTTAACGCTGGCTTATTAATATTTCCCACTATCTTGATAAAACATTTGGTTCTATATACGTTTATGAAGCACCATGATACAGTCCATACTTGATGACATAAAGGCGCAGTTCAATTATGGCAATATGATCACCCGAATCATATTGGTGAATCTCTTTTTTTTAATTGCGATTAATCTGATTAAGGTTTTTACGCCTCCAGGGAGCTCATTTTTTACGGAGTTCATTCAATATTTAGCCCTACCCTCAGAGACTTTTAAGTTGCTTACGCGGCCTTGGACCTTTGTATCACATATGTTTACGCATATTGGTCTCTGGCACTTCGCATGGAATATGCTGATGTTATATTGGTTCGGGAGGATTGTTGGAGATCTTATAGGTGATCGAAAAATCTTACCTCTTTATATTATTGGGGGATTAGCAGGAGGTGTTTTTTATTTGCTTTGGTCACAATTCGGCAATGTTGGAGGATACGCAATTGGAGCAAGTGGAGCGGTCATGTGTTTTGTTATTGCCGGGGCGTTTTTAGCACCTGACTACTATATGCATCTCATGTTTATAGGACCTGTCAAACTAAAATATGTTGCCGTTACAATACTGCTCATAGACTTATTATTCAATAGTGCCACTAATCCAGGAGGTACTTCGGCACACCTTGGAGGTGCTATCATGGGAGGTTTATACGTAGCAATGCTGCAGCGAGGTACCGACCTTACCAACCCCTTACAAAGGCTATTTTCTGGAGAAGGTTTTAAGCGACCACGAGCCAAAGCTCCGATGACGGTAGTGTATAATCGAAAGAGACCTGAGCGAAGTACTCCCGAAAGAACAGAAGATGATCAAGATCAAATTGATGCTATTCTAGATAAAATTAATGTTTCGGGTTATGATAGCCTTTCGAAAGAAGAAAAAGCTTTCTTGTACGACGCAAGCAAAAAGTAGGAATCCATTTGAGAAAAAAAGTTGCAACCATTTTAGGTTTCTTGATTGCAGTGGCATTGATATTCTCACTTGCTGCGGCCCATGTTCGTCCTAACGAACGTGACATCTTATCCCTATTTGGGCTTACATTTCCCTATATCTATTTTATTGCGATTGTTTTACTTCCCTTTTTATGGAGTGCTAATAAGATTACATTCATAGGATTGACAATTATAGTATTATGGGGGACTCCAGGCATCTTTTCATATGTGAAACCTGTATTTAGAGAGAGACAGGCGGCTGATACAGATATAAATGTCCTAACTTTTAATGCCATGATGGGCGTAAAGCTCGTAGATGAAAGAAATTTATTTGGCGAAGACCGTCAAGCTTTATTCAACGAATTAATGAATCGAGATCCTAAGCCCGACATAATATGTGTTCAGGAAGTGAATCCGATAGTACAAGAAGCACTAAGCGAAGCCTTTGATTATCCATATTTCCATCAGCTTGATAAACGAGGAACAGTTATTATCTCGCGTTATCCTATAATTGAGAAAGGATTGGTTGATTTCGGGCCTAAACTAAATTCATGTCTATGGGCAGACATAAATGTCAACGACCAGATAGTCCGAGTCTATAGTGCTCATTTTGAGTCGAACAGGTTAAATCAATCTTCCTATGATTTTCTTGCGAAAGAAGGTGGTTACGAAAGTAAGGAGGCAATCCGTGGTATAAATGATCTCCTGAGGAAATATCCGAAATATGCAACTGCCAGAGCGAATCAAGCCGAGCAAGTAAAGAAGCACATTAAGGCGAGTCCATATCCTGTGATATTATGTGGTGATTTCAACGACCCACCGATGTCATACACTTACCATACATTCAAAGAAGAGCTCGATGATACCTTCATGAAGAATGGTAGAGGATGGGGAACCACTTGGATAGGAGGTATTCCGCTGCTGCGTATCGACTATATTCTATCCAGTCCTGAACTGAACAATACGTCTTTCAGCTGTCTAAAAAGCAATTTATCAGATCATTATCCAGTGAAAGCTTCGTTCGATATAAGCGCCAAGCGCTAACAAACCCTATTTTTGCATTTGTCAATGATGAAATAAGATACCCCAATGTCCGAATTAGTAGTTTTTAATAGTCTTTCCAAAGAGAAAGAAACATTCCAGTCTATTAGTGAGGGCCTCGTAGGAATGTACGTATGTGGACCAACTGTATACAGTGATGTCCATCTCGGCAATATCCGAACCTTTATGAGTTTCGATATAATATTTAGATACCTCAAGCATCTGGGATATAAGGTGAGATACGTAAGAAATATTACGGACGTAGGCCATCTGGTTAATGATGCGGATGAAGGAGAAGATAAAATTGCTGTCCGTGCCAAGCTCGAGAACCTTGAACCGATGGAAGTGGTTCAGAAATACTCCAATGGATTCCAGGAGATGATGCGGGTATTTAATATTCAGCAACCTTCTATAGAGCCGAGAGCAACAGGACATATCATCGAGCAGATAGAAATGATTGAAAAAATCATTAAGAATGGATATGCCTATGAGCAAAATGGTTCTGTCTATTTTGATACGCTTAAATTCTCCGAAGAAAGAGGTACATATGGCAAACTTTCGGGGCGAATATTAGAAGACTTGTTGCAAGAGACAAGAGATTTAAAGAATCAACAGGAGAAGAGGAATTCAGCTGACTTCGCCATATGGATGATGGCCGATGACCGCCATCTCATGAAGTGGAATAGCCCTTGGTCAATAGGGTTTCCAGGCTGGCATCTCGAGTGTAGTGCTATGAGTACTAAATACCTTGGGAAACAATTCGATATTCATGGAGGTGGGAATGATTTGAAATTTCCGCATCATGAGAATGAGGTCGCTCAGAATGAAGCTGCATGTGGATGTTCGCCAGCGAAGTATTGGTTGCACGCTAATATGCTCCTTATGAATGGTCGTAAAATGTCCAAAAGTGATGGGAATACAATCTCCGCGGAAGGGTTGTTCTCAGGAGAGAGTGAGCACGTTGAGAAGGCTTATAGTCCGATGGTCGTAAGGTTTTTTATGCTTCAAGCGCATTACCGCTCTACATTAGATTTAAGTAATGAAGCACTATTTGCTGCCGAGAAAGGCTACAAAAAGTTGATGGATGCCAATCGTTATTTACAAAATATTAAGCATTCTTATGATGGTGATATATCCGGAGTTAATGGTAGGATTTTAGCACTTATAACAGCTACTTTTGATGAATTCAATGATGACTTTAATACTCCGAAAGCATTAGCAAGATTGTTTGAGTTGGTTCCAATAATTAACAGTTATAAAGATGATAAAGACGGCTTCCGCCAAATATCAAGTGCCACAGTAGAAAAGTTGAAGAAGTGTTTCGAAGATGTTTTATTCAATATTATGGGGCTTTCAGATGAGCAATCTATAGCGGGCTCTTCTGCTGGAGAAAGTCTAGATGGAATAATGCAACTAATAATTGAATTGCGTCAAGAAGCTCGTACAACTAAAGACTGGGGAACAGCGGATAAAATTAGAGATACCCTTGCGACGCAAAAGATTGTAATTAAAGATGGCAAGGAAGGGACCACATGGGGATTCAATTAGAGAAGTGATTCCGAAGAAAAAAAGAACAATGAAACAAATTATATTTATAAGTTTAGGAGTCTTGACTATTCTTCTAAACTCTTGTAAAAGTGATCCTAAACCACCACCTATGGTTAAAAAAGATCCAGTTTCTATTCCAGCTTTTAATGGAGAGAATGCATACTTACATGTTGTAAAGCAATTGTCTTTTGGATTTAGGGTACCTGGAACCGCCGCCCATAAAGAGCAGATAGAGTGGATGGCAGCAACAATGGAAAATTTGGGAGCAACGGTGCATAGACAAAACTTCGAGGCGGATTTTTTAGATAAGAAAGATATAGAGTGCACGAATGTTATGGCGCAATTCAATCCTGAGCATCCAAGACGCGTACTGCTTGCTGCTCATTTTGATTCACGGATGGTGGCAGATAAAGATTCAGAAAGAAAAGACGAACCAATTCCTGGGGCTGATGACGGCGCCAGCGGAGTAGCAGTATTAATGGAGATTGCAAGCGTAATTTCGGAGCAACAAATAGACCTTGGAGTGGATTTCTTATTTCTGGATGCTGAAGATCAAGGCAATAATAAGGATCGCGGTTCATGGGCCCTCGGATCACAATTATGGTCCCAACAGAAAGAGCCAACAGGATATAATGCTAAATATGGAATCCTTCTTGATATGGTAGGTAGTGAAAAAGCAACCTTCGGAAAAGAAGGATACTCTGTAAAATATGCTCCTCAACTAACCAAGAAAGTATGGACCCTTGCCGACCGGATGGGTTATTCTGACTTGTTTCAAAATTTTAGTGCCGGAGGAATAGAAGACGATCATTATTATATCAATACTATTGCCAAGATTCCTATGATAGACATCATCAATCTCAAGCCAGATGATCGCCAGAGCTTCGGAGATTATCATCATACGCATGATGACGACATTAGTATCATAAGCAAGCGATCTCTAAGAGTTGTAGGCCAAGTGGTTACTGCAGTCCTTTATAAGGAATCAGAGGGGAGTTTCTAAATAGGCGCTTTAAGCAGACCCTTTCTAATGTTGCAAAACATATCAGCCTAACACCGGAAGAGAAAGAACAGTTTATAAGTCTGTTGAAGCACATAGTAATTCCTAAAAAGGAATTTGTGCAGAGACAAGATGAGTTGTGCCAGAATTTATTCTTCGTAGATACTGGAATGCTGAGAGCTTTTCATATTAATAAGAAAGGCAAAGAAATTACGGTCATGTTTGCTGCCTCGGATTGGTGGATTACAGATATGAATGGTTTTCTCAACTTAGAGAAATCTATGGTTAATATTGTTGCCTTAGAATGAAGCTCCTTATTAGAACTGAGCTTAGACCAATTAGAAGAGCTTTATATTGAAAGACCAAAGTTCGAAAGATTTTTTAGAATTCTGATGCAAGAGCCATACGTCAGAGAACAAACAAGAACGCTAGAAAATCTGTCTCTATCAGCTGACGAAGCAATTATAATTTGACAATAAAGCACCCTGAAATTATAAAGCAGATAAGTCAGAAGCAATTAGCCTCTTATCTTGGAATCACGCCAGAATTCTCAGTCAGATTAGAACGAACAAAATCTTTTCTTAAACTACATTATTTTTTTGGAGAGCAATACTTCCTACTTTGGCAAAAAATAAGACAGGTTGATATTAGTTGCAGGGCCGTATCACAGTGAAACCGGAGATGATCCGCATTTGATAGAGCAGAACAGGGCACGATTGGAGGCTATGGCGATTCCTTTGTTTCTTAAAGGACATATACCTATGATAGGAGAATGGGTAGCGCAGCCACTAATGAAGCTTGCCGGTTCTGAAAAAATAGGCGACGAGATTTTCACAGAGATCCAATATACCGTAGCTCATGGTTTACTTAAGAAATGTGATGCTATTCTTAGAATAGAGGGTGCTTCCAAAGATGCAGATCAAGATGTGGAATTAGGAAAGCAATTAGGATTGAAAATCTTTTTAACATAGAAGAAGTTCCAGATGCCAGAAGCCAGAATTAAAAACCTTACTATTTCTACCCTTTTTGATAATTGGTATACGCTCAGAAAAGCAAATTTCGACTATCGAAAAAAGGATGGGTCATGGGAGCATCAGGAGAGGGAAGCATATGATCGTGGGAATGGGGCTGCGATTATGCTGTACAATAAGGAGAAGGGAAGTGTAATTCTTACAAGATAATTTAGACTCCCGACATTTCTCAATGGTAATCCCAGTGGAATATTGGTTGAAGCTTGCGTAGGATTACTCGACAGTCAAGATCCAGAAGCTTGCATCAAGCGAGAAACAGAAGAAGAAAGGGGTTATAGAATAACGGAAGTACAAAAGGTCTTTGAGGCATATATGTCACCAGGTTCGGTCACTGAGATTCTACATTTCTTCTTGGCAGCAGAACTACCTTCCATGAAGGTGGTGGACTTCAGAGTGAGCAGGAGGAAATAGAGGTCATAGAATTGCCTTTTGCGGAAGCATACGATATGATTGCTTCTGGTGAGATTAAGGATGCCAAGACAATAATGCTATTGAAGTGATTAAAAATAGAAGATATTTTTTAATCACTTCAATATTTGTATCTTCTCGCTATGAATTGGGGATATAGATACGCGGCGTTTGTTTTGATACTATGTTTTGGCACTATATGGATCAGTGCCGATACCACAACTAATCAAGATGACACCTTAGATTACAGTAATGACATCCGTCCTATCTTAAATAAACACTGCCTTAAATGCCATGGAGGTGTCAAGCAACAAGGAGGTTTGAGTTTTCTATTTCGAGAAGCAGCATTGGATACTACTGAATCCGGAATTAGAGCTATTGTCCCCGGTGATCTGGAACATAGTGAAATGATTCATCGAATTTCTTCTGATGATCCTGATCTCATGATGCCGCCAGAAGGAGATCGATTAAGCTCAAAGGAGGTTGAGAAACTAAAAAGGTGGATAGAAGAAGGTGCAGAGTGGAGTAAACATTGGGCATATCAATCGATTCGTGAAGAGGTCAATGTACCTAAGTCAAATAGTAATTGGGGAAATAATGAGATCGATGCATTTGTAAAAGAAGCCGCAAAAAGCAAAGGACTTCAGGTAACTGAAGAGGCAGAACCAGCAGCTTTGTTACGAAGAGTAAGTTTTGATCTTATTGGGTTACCCCCCTCTGAAGAGATAGTCCAAAAACATCTTAGTAAGAATAATACTCTCTCCTATGAAAGAGTAGTTGATCAACTTTTGGAATCCGAGCACTATGGTGAACGCTGGGCGGCGATGTGGATGGATTTGGCACGGTATGCCGACTCACAGGGATATCAAAAAGATAAACTTCGACCCACAATGTGGGCGTATCGAGATTGGGTAATTAATGCATTCAATCAAAATATGCCTTTTGATCAATTTACTATAGAACAATTGGCTGGTGATTTATTAGAAGCGCCAGATAAGCAGCAACTATTAGCGACGGCTTTTCATCGGAATACCATGACAAACGATGAAGGAGGGACAGATGATGAAGAATATAGAGTGGCCGCAGTGATGGATAGAGTGAATACAACTTATGAAATCTGGCAAGCGACTACCATCTCATGTGTACAATGTCATAGCCACCCATATGATCCTATAAGGCATGATGAATATTATAAACTTTATGCAACATTTAATAATACATGGGATCGCGATCATCCTAAGGATTTACCATTAGCAACGCTTGTTTCTGCGCCAATGCAGAGAAAACAACGAGAAGTACAAAGTGCATTGGATGAGATGAGGGTAGAAGGGGATACGCTATCTAATATGTATAAACATCTACTGAGCGAGTATATGATCACTATGCCAATTGCGGTGCCTGTAATGGAAGAGCTGAAGGGTGATGAGGTGCGTCAAACGCGTGTTTTTGAAAGAGGGAATTGGCTCGTACATGGAGCAGAAGTAAACCCATCCGCTCCGCAACACATAACGGATACCGATGTCCCAGAAATTAATTCAAGATTGGAACTTGCCAATTGGTTGGTTAGTGAAGAGAATCCCTTGACAGCAAGAGTAATCGTCAATAGATTATGGGAGCAAATTTTCGGTCTTGGTCTTGTTGAAACCGTTGAAGATTTTGGAACGCAAGGAATTGCACCATCACATCCAGAACTATTGGATTGGCTGGCATATCGATTAATGCACACACATAAGTGGCATTTAAAACCATTGTTGAAAGACATCGTAATGTCATCAACTTACAGACAATCCTCTCATATAACAGATGCTACGCTACAAAAAGATGCGGCGAATAAATGGTTAGCAAGAGGGCCGCGGATAAGACTATCTGCAGAACAATTACGAGATCAAGCGCTGGATGTATCAGGCTTACTTAATCATGAAGTCTATGGTCCGAGTGTGATGCCACATCAACCGGAAGGAGTGTGGAATACAATTAGAAATGTGGCGCGATGGAAGACGTCTTCTAATGGCAATAATCATCGTAGAGGACTTTATACTTTATGGCGAAGGGTAAGCCCTTATCCTTCAATGATGACATTTGATACTCCAAGTCGAGAACTGTGCGTGTCCAGGAGGATTAGGACGAATACTCCGCTGCAAGCCTTGGTGACACTTAATGATCCCGTCTATGTAGAAGCGGCAGAAGCGCTTACTTGGAATGTGATCAATAGTGAAGGTCTTGAGAATCAAATTACAAAAGCCTACCAGAGGGTTTTAATGAAGGAGCCAGATACCTATGAACTTGAAATCCTTATGAACCTTTATAAAGAAAACATAGACTACCTTTCTAAAAAAGAGGCGAATTCCAATCCATGTAAAAATCAAGATATTGCTCATCAGTCGTTGTTCAATGTAGTTTCGACTATTATGAATCTCGACGAAGTAATCATGAAAGGATGAGTATAATAAAAGAATTATTTCAGGCGGAAAGCAATCATCTAACCAGAAGACATTTTTTAAAAAATGGTTCGATGGGGCTTGGGGCAGCCGCGTTAGCTGGGTTAATAGGATGTAATACTTCGAAGAAGGCGCAAGAAGCTGACATGATCAATCGCATGGCGCATTATGCGCCTAAGGCGAAGAGGGTCATATTCTTGCACATGGCGGGCGCACCTTCGCAATTGGAATTGTTTGACTATAAACCGCTCCTGCATAAGTTAGATGGAAAACCTTGCCCAGATTCCTTATTAGAAGGAAAGAGATTTGCATTTATAAAAGGGGTACCACAGATGTTGGGCCCACAGTTTTCATTCAAACAATACGGGGATGCCGGAACATACGTTTCGGACAGATTACCCCTGTTTAGTGAAGTAGTAGACGATGTGTGCTTTATGAAAGGCATGCATACAGAAGAGTTCAATCATGCTCCTGCACAATTATTCATGCATACTGGAAGTCCGAGATTAGGACGTCCCGCATTTGGATCTTGGGTAACTTACGGATTAGGAACTGACAATAATGATCTGCCAGGTTTTCTAGTGTTGGTATCTGGGGATTCAGCTCCCAGTGGTGGGAAGAGTCTCTGGGGTAGTGGGTTTCTTCCTTCATTTTACCAAGGCACTGAGATGCGCGCAAAAGGAGATCCTGTCTTATATATTGCTAATCCTGATGCTGTAGATCGCACCATGCGGCGAAAAGCGATTGATGCAATCAACCAAATTAATGAACATGCCTATCAGGAAGTAAATGACCCTGAGATACTTGCGCGAATGGCTCAATATGAGTTGTCATTTAGAATGCAAATGACGGTGCCAGAAGCTACAGATCTTACTGAAGAGCCAGACTACATCCACCAACTCTATGGCACAAGTCCTGGGGAAGTTTCCTTTGCTAATAATTGTCTCCTTGCTCGTCGGATGGCAGAACGAGGGGTGCGATTTATCCAACTTTATCATAGAGGATGGGACTCCCATGGCAGCAATGATTTTGAGAGTCTAAATGGAGGGTTTATAAAGCGCTGTAATGAAATAGATCGCCCGATGACGGCCCTGATCAAAGATCTTAAACAACGAGGAATGCTTGAAGATACTTTAGTTGTATGGGGTGGTGAATTTGGAAGAACACCGATGCAAGAGAATCGTGGAGGAATTACAAATCCATTCTCAGGTAGAGATCATCATGGCAATGCATTCACGATGTGGATGGCCGGAGGAGGCGTGAAACCTGGCATCACCTACGGAGAGACGGATGAGATCGGCTATGATGTAATCCGAGGCAAAATGCATGTCCATGATTTACAAGCAACGATATTGCACCAATTAGGGATGGATCACGAACGCTTAACTTATAATTTCCAAGGTCGAGATTTTCGATTGACCGATGTAAGTGGTGAGGTGGTGAGAGATGTGTTGGTGTAGCTTCGATAGATCCACTTATAGAACGCTGTGGATTTTCAATCCCTAAATACAGGACTACAATTTATTCGTAAAAAGCATAATGCTATTTGCTATTATTGATCGCACTAAGATTATAACTAGAGCTTATTGCAATTAAAATAATACCGATCGGAGCGATTTGTAGCAGAGATCTGTGAATCGTCATTTGATTTATTAAAAACATGTTAGCACCTGTAAAGCAAAATATTAGAAAGAAGGCTGTAATTAGTGATAGCATAAGAAACAAGATCATCCTAAGAATATGGTGACTAAGTATAGTTCTAATATTAATTATCAATAAAAAGAAAATCATAATCCAAAAAACACTAGCCGATGAACTTGCGAACATTGCGGTAACAAACTGTGTAAATGAGTCATCATGGTAGTAGTACTCAGATTTGGTTGGTGTACTAAAAGGCACGTGGTTTATTAACTTAAAAAGTAGCCATGGTAGAACCAATAGGAATGACGAAAAACTATAAAAAACTATACTCTTAAGTATGGAATCCTTCGCGTTTCTGTGATGCCAAATATTCCAGATAGTCATCAAATAAAACAAAGGCATAAGTAATATAAGTCCTTCATTTTTTGTAAAAATGCATGCAGAACTTATAAATCCAGCTATGATCCATTCTCTTTGAATCAAAGCGATAAGAAAGAGAATGATTAGTGCCTGTAGGACTATTTCACAGTACCCAGAAGTTGCGTGCAAAAATTCTAAAGGAAGAGCAGTAGTTAGGATTACAGCGGAAAGAGAAACCCATCTAATTTCAGTTAATTTCTGCACCAAATAATATACACTGTATAAGAGAATCAAGTAAAAAATATAGCTATCAGATCTCGAAATTATCTCATGCCAAGACCCATTTAATGTTGCTCCGTTTACTCTCCATATGACGGATAAAAAGGGATATTCCGTGTACCCAAATTGATCACCTAAAAAATTAACATTTTCAGGATCCATAGACCAGTTTACTTTACCGTATAATGCTCTCGCTCTGCCACTCCAATGAGTCATGGCATCATCAAAATATAGTGGTAGGCGAATCCAACTAATAAATGATAGTAACACCTTTATTTGAATGACACTGATTAGCAATAATTCTATTCCTTTGAATTTCAATTTCGCCTTGCTAAATTGAAAACTATTTTTTGCCATGAAAACCCTTAGAGTTAAGTAAATAAGGGCAAGTATTGTAATTAGGTAAAACGAATAAATACAATCCATAGCGATCATAAGAAAGAAAAACCCCAAAGTTGTTTCAATTAATATTCCGATTACAAATGCCTGGATAACTCTTATAGTACTTAGGTCACGGAGATTAAAAACATGCAGTATGGATATCCCTACAAGCATGTTACTCAATATATGTAAGATGAAAGTGATTATTAATTTCATGCTATTAGCGAGTTATATAGAAACCATTTGTATTAAGGACAACTTCATTTTTATTGGGTTTGTCAGTAATAAGTAGGTTGTTCTTCGATGCTGCATTTAGTGGAGTAAATTCTTCTTCTGCAAATTGATATTTTACATAACTATTGAGCACTCCCGATAGTTTGGTTTTGGACCACGGATGTCCTTCTATAATTGGAGTGGCAGATTTTATAAATGAGCTAAGCGAAGTAAAAGGCTGTAATGATTCATTATTAATTTTATATGTGTTCATTATTGAATATTCCTGATATACTTGTTGAGTTAACAGTAGGAAACCAGAACATACAAAACCTAAGTAAAATGCTTGACGCCAATTCATTTTGAATATGAGGCCAAGAAAGGAAAATAATACAGTCGTTGCCAGCAGAATAAATCTTACAGGATGACCAAATAGATAATTCGCTGGAGCAAAATTGATACTGCCTGGGGTAAGATTAAATGGTTTGAAAAATTCCAATACTTGATGCACGAATGTTACATCAATTAGGTTGGCCGTAATATTGGGATCAGTAGATCCTAACCCTTTTATATGACCATTCCAAAGGGGATTAGAACTAAGAATGACCATGTTTTTTCCTGGATTTATAGTAAGGAACTGTTGGCCTTGTTGTTCGTCCTCTCTGAGCCAGACTAATACAACTGGAATGGGCGTTACGGAATTGTTATGCCAAATTTCAAGCATCTTACCATCTACATTTTTATTTTCAAATATCATTTTCTTAATGGAGACTTGCGCCAATAATTGAAAAGCACAAATTAGAAATATCAATGAAAGTCTTATTTTTCTCATTTTCTACAAACAATTTTTTCTAAAGCTTCATCCAAGTTGCCCATATGGAATCATGTTATGGTATTAAAATTATAATTTCTTAGTTGCATCTTTTTTAGAATTGTATCTATTTTTCCATAAAAGAAATTCCTTTAAAGTATTCAAAAGTACTCATACTCTGGGATTAACTAAACAAACTGGCAATTGGTATAACAAGCAACCTTAGAAAATTACAGGAATAAATTACTAAATTCAATTTTGTTTTCCAATAGCCATATCATCTATGCTTAAGTCGGCCCTCAAACTCATATTGCTCATACTTCCCTTAGCCGTTTTATTTGGTCGATGTAAATCCACTAATGTCGTAGTATCTGGTGATCCAATGCAATGGCATAAGGTGGTGCTAACTTTCGAGGGTCCAGAGACGGCGGAGTCTGCTATACCTAATCCCTTTAGAGACTATCGATTAGATGTAACATTTACAGGCCCTTCTAATCAGACCTATACCGTTCCAGGCTTCTATGCAGCAGACGGTAATGCAAGTGAATCAAGTGCACAATCTGGGAATAAATGGAAGGTTCGGTTTACACCCGATGAAGTGGGAGAATGGTCCTTTAGGGCTTCATTCGTAACTGGTGATGATATTGCCGCAGTATTAGATGGTGGTTTATCTGCTGGGTTCTTTGATAGGGATAAAGGTTGTTTTACGGTTGCTGCCAGCGATAAGGATTCTGAAGGAAAAGACTTTAGAGGGAGGGGTAAGTTAGAATATGTTGGAGAGCACTTTCTACAATTTAAGGGTAATAAAGCATACTTCCTTAAAGTAGGGACTAACAGCCCGGAGGTATTCTTGCAATTCCAAGATTTTGATGGTACACCTTCTGATCGGACATATGAAAGCCATGTTCAGGACTGGAAAGCTGGAGATCCCACTTGGCAATCTGCTAAGGGTAAAGGGTTGATTGGAGTTGTCAATTACATGTCAGCATTGGATAACAACGCATTCTACTTCTTAACAATGAATACTGCTGGTGATGGCAAGGCGGCTTGGCCATGGATACATGCTGATAGCTTATGGAGGTATGATTGTTCTAAGTTGGATCAATGGGATATCGTATTTGAACATATGACTGCACAGGGTGTAATGCCTCATTTTGTGCTTTCTGAAACAGAGAATGAGTCCTTCTTTGAAGCACGTCATCAAGATACAACCACGGTTTTTGCGGATAGTAGGAAGATCTATTACCGCGAGATGGTGGCACGGTTTGGGCATCACCCAGCTATAACTTGGAATATTGGAGAAGAGAATGGATGGAAGGATTATAGTGGAAATCACACGGTCAAAAAGGCTAATACTACTGAACAGCGGAAACTATATTCGGATTTGATTAGATCATTGACCTATTACAACGATCATATCGTAGTTCACAATGGTCCCAGCGAAAATTATCACATCTATGATAAGCCCGGGGACAACATACTTGGACATAAGAGCTTCACGGGTCCCAGCATGCAGGGGGATTTCTTATCCAAAAAGGTATACGAAGATGTACTTAGGATTAGGAGGCTATCTGCTGAAAATGAACATAAATGGGTGACCACCATGGATGAAGCATACATCAATAAATGGGAAAAAGGTGATCTTGATACTTGGAGAAAGGATAATGTTTGGGCCGCATTAATGGCTGGAGGTGCGGGCATAGAATTCTACATGGGTGGTGGTCTTGATGTGAGGATTCAAGATATGCGTAAGTTTGAGGATTATTTCAAAACTACGGCCGCGGCAGTTGGTTTCTTTAAGACGCATATTCCATTTTGGGAATTGGAGCCAGATGAAGATTTTGTTGAAAACGCATGGACGTTGAAAAAGAGTGGTGCATTCTATCTTATATATTTTAAAGATGGAGGGACGGCGGATATTCAATTACCAAAAGGGGAATATAGTATGAAATGGTACGATCCAAGAAATAACGTTTTGCATGATGGAGAGCCTCTCATATTTACGGAAAGTACGCCCCAAGCGCTAAGAAATCCTCCTAATAAGACAGCGTCGGATTGGGCATGCATCATTGAGAAAAAGATTTAATGACAAAAAAGAAGTTAGAAAATACTTGTAGATCACTTCAATATCTATTTTCCTAAAATTCAAATGTCTTATCAATCATGATGCTCTTCCCTGTATTCTGTCCTTGAGGTAATTGAATTTCCAATTCCTCCTTATGGTTCTCGCCTGAATGCACGGTCAGTCCCAGACTCTCCAATTTTGCAGTAGGATCACTGATAGTGATTTGTCCACTATTATGATTAATAAGTACGAGACCCGCATCATTCAGTTTTAAGGATAATTTTTCACCTATTTGAATGCCTCCTGCCTCGTGAAAAACGATTCCTGTAATTCCTAAGCCAGCGTGGTGTACTGCTTGTACCTGAGTGGTATTAGAGACTACCTCAATGGGCATTTCTTTCACATATCCATCCATCTCTTCTGGGCCAACTCCAGGTACAATTATGTACTCATATTTTGCTTTCTGAGGTTGAAGTCCATGGTCAAACCAAAGTGAAAATATTTCTTTCTTTCTTATCGAATCAGATCCTAATCCATATATACGTTTCATAGATCCTGATTTTTCTTTTGCTTCTAAATATAAATCCCCGGACGTCTTAGGAAATACATATGCGATGCTGTCATGCCATACCCAAGAAAGATCTGATAAGGGTTCTTTGGACTCTCGGAATTTTTCTCCATTCACAACTACTTCCCCGTTCAATCCACTTTGATTAACTCCTGTAAGTATAGTGTTTTCATTAGTCGATTCAATTCCCACTCCTAAGGCAACCCATTCCTTATCAAACCAGAACCAGGCCTTCTTTGCCTTTGTCTCTCGCAAGTTCAGCTCCATCGCCGATACACCGTATTTACCATCAGAAACCCCTCCTACAAATCCTACTTCTTGAGAGTATTTCCCTTTTTCACTTGGCACCTCATACGAGCAAGTGACTCCTGGCAACTTCGCCCAATCCCAAGCCGTAAAAACATCTTTGTATTCATTGCCTTTTCTATAAATATAAGTGAGCCCATAAGGAATGTTGCGCCCCAACAAATTTTCATAGTTGACATGTGTTTCTACTCCCACCGTCCTTTCAGAACACATGTGCACTGATGTGAAATAACTATCTCTATGGTGTGCCGTGTAATCTGATCTCCAATAATGTTTATTGCCTCTTAAATCTTGCGGTTTACGCTGACGGATAAGCGTACTTGAATTAGCGTACTGCTCGGTATAATCAGGATCTGCTTTTATAAAATAGTGAAGCTGAGATATCACGTCATCACCCTCGATATTCATTATAACAGGTCGTCCTACGTGCCTCCCGCAAACATTATAATCCACCCTATTTCCCCTAATCATCCATCGGGTTCCTTCAAAATAATAATCTCGTAGGATTGTCATTGCGTTCTTAGAAAATGCAAACTGGCTCCCTTCCACCATAGCAGCGAGCCATATGGTTTCCCTTAAAAAGTTACTTCCATAGTTGCCATTATATAGGTATGCGCCGTGTTGATGAAAACTGCCATCGATTTGGATTCCTTCGTTTTCTGATATTCCTACCTGAGTCATTACACCTTGAACTCCTGAAGCTATTCTTTTAGGACTCTTTTCTAGTATTCCCCTGTAGAATACTGATATGGATAATAACGTCCGATTAGAGCCTGTCATTCGCGGTTCAGACGTTTGATCTTCGATCATCTTCTGTATGAGTTTATCATCAATATGGTCTTGAAGCAAGACTGCGATCACACCTAAATACATCTGTTTAGCTATGTCGTTTTTATACCAGTTAACACAATTTGGATTTACCTGATACCAATAATTAAGAGCGGTAACTATCCCTTTTAATAGCTTCCTATCCTTATACAGTTCATAACCTGAATGACTATAAGTATGAGTCATTACAAGTATTTTATTGAGTGCTTGAAGTGGAGCCCAATCGTTATCAGTATCTTGATAATCTACTGACTTCCAGTTTCCATCAGTCTCCATCTCACCAAGGTATGCCGCTGCCTTACTGAAATCAGGAACTATGTATCTAGACACTCTTGATACGAACCCCTGCTCATTAAGTACATCACTAATGACTCGTTGACGAAGGATATCAATTTCCTCACCTTGAGCATGGGTACTGAGTATTGGAATAGGGATTCCAAGAAGCAGAATTGAAATGAGTTTCTTCGGTATCGAGAGATTAATCCTCTTATTGAGCAGTAAGAATATAGATGCTATCCTTTTCATTATTTCCATCTTGTAATATGGATGATTAGTTAATAACTTAAAACGAAATGGAAATATTGAAATAGTCCACACTTCGTAAGAAAGAGGTTCTAATAGATTTGTTTTTTGGATTTACAATTCACTTTCCTTACTCTTCGTTTTCT
>JBLIDB010000017.1:0-35719 GCA_047634015.1 Saprospiraceae bacterium | reverse complement strand
ATAACCGACCAAGAAAGAGGTTTGGGTACAAAACACCCAATGAAGTTTTTGCGAAAATATTGGACAATCAAGTGCACGTTGCATTTATTAGTTGAATCCAGGTAGTTTATTAAAAAATAAAAGAATCATACAGTTTTATACTGCCTTTAAAATCTTATGGACACATAGGGTCTTTGGTTCTTTTTGATACATAGAGCAACATGAATTAATTTTGAAGTTGTAAAATACAATTATTCCAATTTGTGAATTATACATTTAATCTCTAATAATCTTTAATCAATGTATTTATCGAAGACGAAGTTAGCTGGTTTCATAAAATTCCATACACTCCTATTTTTAGCTCCATTCCTATTTGTATTACAATTGGAGACTCTATTTGCTCAGGATAATAGACCCAATATACTAGTGATTCTTTGCGATGATCTCGGGTATGGGGACATAGCATCATATGGTCATCCTCATATTCAGACACCTAATTTGGATAAGATGGCGAGAGAAGGAGTTCGCTTTACTGATTTCTATTCTACTGCTCCTGTGTGCTCACCATCCCGGGTTGGCTTATTAACAGGGAGAAGTCCAAACCGGGCGGGAGTCTATGACTGGATACCGCCAGCAGCAGAACCAAAACCCGATGCTCGTGATCAAGTGCATTTACAGGCTCATGAGATTACAATTCCAATGCTAATGAAGAAAGCGGGATACGCCACAGCTATGGCCGGAAAATGGCATTGCAACGCCAAGTTTAATTCGTCACAACAACCGCAACCCGGGGATGCAGGTTTCGATCACTGGATGGCCACTCATAATAATGCATTCCCGTCTCATCACAATCCGAGCAATTTTGTAAGAAATGGGGTTTCACTTGGTGAATTAGAAGGATATAGCTGTCAGATTGTTGCTGATGAGGGTATCAAATGGATAAAAAATCACAATTCGAAAGAATCACAGCAACCATTCTTTTTATACTTGGCATTTCACGAACCACATGAGCCTGTAGCGTCACCTCAAGTACTTGTAGATAAATATAAAGACGTCGCTACCACCACTAAGGAAGCCACCTATTTTGCCAATGTCGAAAATGTAGATATCGCTATTGGTAAAATTCTTGACGCATTAAAATCCCTTTCTCTTGATGATAATACATTGGTCATTTTTACTTCAGATAACGGCCCTGAAACACTGAGTCGATACGAGGGAGCCAGCTATTCTTATGGCAGGCCTACACCCTTACGGGGAATGAAACTATGGACAACTGATGCAGGGTTTAGGGTGGCAGCAATAATGCGTTGGCCAGAAGGCATCAAGGGTGGTCAGACTATTAGTCAGCCTGTTTCAGCCCTTGATTTTTTGCCGACCTTTTGTCAACTGGCTAGGGTAGAAACGCCCTCAAATCATGTCCTTGATGGAACTTCATTTTTACCAGCACTAAAAAACAAGAAAATAAAGCGAAATAAACCCTTGATCTGGGCTTACTATCGGGCCATCAATGAGCACCATGTCGCCATGCGAGATGGCAAATGGAAAGTTCTGGCAAAATTAAATATAGAAAGAAAATACTTTAACCTCAATGATCAAAATATTGCTGAAGTTAAAGCTGCCCGATTCGTTGATTTTGAAGTGTATAAAATTACAGATGACATCAGCGAAAGCCAAAACTTGCTGATTGGTAAGCCAAAGAAAAAAGCACGACTTAGAAAAAAACTGGAAGACAATTACAGACGACTCCTGAATGATTCCTATATCTGGAAAGTCGAGGATTAGAAATTATACAATTGCATCCACCAAGGATTTTAAAATTTCGATTTGGATATCTCACATACAGACCCGATTAAGAATTGGATTGGGAAACACGCTCCAAATATTCACTATAAAGTTGGTGGATATTATGTGCAACATTACGATAGATGATCACTGGCAAGGGGTAATTGGGCATTAAACCGTCATCCTCAAATTGAAATAGAATGGGTTTAACCTTATTTTGTTCGGGAGAAAAATTATCCATTAGCCTTTCGTTTTTTATTTAACGTTCCCTTTTCAGGAAACGACCAAGTTACTTAGTTGTCATTTTTTCATTATTTAATACAAATTCGACATTAACTAAGACATGTATAACACCTTTAGAAAATCTGTTCGGATCAGTATAGGTAGAATGATCAGATATGGTTTTTGGTCAAATACCACAATATCAGCAGGAAGCCCATTTGCTATTCTTCCACGTCAAGAAAGTCCTACAAAATCAGAAGGGAAAGAGATCGTTTTTCTGATAGCTTCCTCCATGCTCAAGATACCATCACGAAAATATCGACCTAATATTTTTGGGAAAGTGCCTGTAGATCTTGGGTGTGACCAATGCTCGGATCATCTTCTGCCACCGACCCTCCATCACTCACTATCATACTCCACGGCTGTACATGTAATGCTCGAACGTCACTTTCTGCTATCCCTCCCTTGGCTTGTATAGGTTTCGTTGACTGTAAAATCAAGTCAGCGATTACATCAAAAGGATCCATCTCCCGTTCAATAGCAATTCCAGATATATACTGACCAACTAAGTCTGGATAATCATAACAATCGACTATCCTTAGAGCATCCTATCCTGCTGACTTCAGGAAATGGTAATTGTCTAATGAAGTACTCAATCGCTGTTACAAGCTTCATTGATTATCTTAGTAGAAGTTTGGGCAAGCTCGCTTTTTTCATGGGCTTGGGATCACCTCGACATCATACTTGTAGTATTTTGCACAAGGCTTCAAAATCTTTGGCCTCAACATCAAAATTGGTTTCGCTTGGTTGATCATAGGCTTCAGATATATTGTCTTTTTCGGGGACATTTACATAAGCTGTATACATCCCGGCAGCCTTGGCTGCTGCCAAATCACCTTCATGGGCAGCAACCATCATGGCTTCTGCTGGTTTCAGCCCCAGGAGGTTGGTTCCCTTCAGGTAGGCCTGCAAAGAAGGTTTGTAATACCCCAAATATTCGCATGACAGGATGCCATCCCATTGAATCTTGGACGCCTTTGAACTGTTGACGATGCTTTCCCAACTCAATATCGTAAGCACCACCACCGTATATTTAGTTCGCAAACGGTGGATTGCTTCAGGAGCGCCGGCAAAGGCTTTAAGGCAATGCCAAGTCGATTTCACGAGAGCCATGCGATCAATGGTCATCAAGAGCGGATAATTGCTTGCCATGTTATCCAATGCCCTAAGATGCATGTCGTCCGAATTCATCCAGGGCAGGTTCCCATGCCTCACCTTGGTGTGAATCTTAAACATTTCTCCTCGCCAGTCATTGGCGAACGCCGCGCTGTCTATTCTTTGGCCCTTTTCATCGGCCAATTCCCGAATTTTCTCCCGAGCCGTATTTTTCCAATCAAACACGGTACCCCCTACATCAAAAAATAGTCCTTTGACATTGTCCATCTTTCCTCTGGTGTTTTTAATTAGGCGGATTCTATTTGGAATAAACCCCAAAGATTGATATTGCACAGAACTCGAAGCCGCTCATTTACAATGCGTTCAGTTGTTTACTTTAAAACCTTAACATAAATATCGTTAAATAAAGCCACATAACAAGTAATTCTATAGTTTTCCTCATAACTCGGGGTATCGATATGACCCGTTCCTGTTAGCAAAATGGGTTCCTGATCATCCTCCTATTACCAATTTGACATTATTTCTACGATCTCGGTGTCATTAAAATCAAGTGTAGTGGTTCTAACGTTCTCCAAGCCTCTCCGCAGCATAGAACTCCGGTGCAAGAAAAACTCAAATTCCTGCTGTGTATTCGTGATATTACTTGCTCAACATGCTGCTCAATTTTCTTGATCTTCTGTGTTCAATCTCCTAAACCGGTATCCGCATATCCTCCACCATATCTTGTATTTCTTGACTGGGTGGATCAAAGAAACGATTGACACCTAAAGTGACCATAAAATTCAGAATCATGGCGACGATTCCGATACCCTGAGCTGAGATGTCCATCCAGTAGCCGTCTTGTGCTTCTTTTCCATCCATGAATTGGAAATATATAATATAGAATAATGCAAAAAGAAATCCTGTAAGCATACCAGATATCCCCGCCTCTTTGCTGACCTTTTTATTAAAAATACCCAATAAGAGTACAGGAAAGAATGCCCCAGCCGCCATGCTAAATGCCAATGCCACTGTCTCTATAATGAATCCAGGTGGATTGATACCAAAGTAAACTCCTATGCCGATTGATATAGCTATACATATTCGTGCTATCCGAAGTTCATTTTTATCACTCATGTCAGGACGCAGTTGTTTTTTGATCAAGTCGTGTGATACGGCACTTGATAAAACTAACAGTAGACCGGCAGCCGTAGATAAAGCTGCAGCCAAAGCTCCTGCTGCTACTAAGGCAACAATCCAATTCGGCAAATCAGCTATTTCCGGTACCGCTAGGAAAGTGATATCAAAATCCAGATTTAATTCATTACCCGCTCCTCCAAGGTATTGCACAATGCCGTCTCCATTGAGGTCATTGAATACCAATAGACCCGTTCTTTCCCAGCTGCTAAACCATGCTGGCAAATCGGCATAAACTTGACCATTAATCTGCTCCATTATGAAAGTGCGAGAGAAAGCGGATAAGGGCGGAGTTGCTATAAGCACTATAGTGATGAATAGCAACGTCCAGGATACCGAGTAGCGAGCTGCACTAACTTTAGCAACTGTGAAATACCTTACCAAAATATGAGGTAGTGCTGCTGTACCGAACATTAAGGTGCCGGCTATACAAAAGGCATCAATCTTAGGTCTTTGCATATCTGTGAATTCCTTAAATCCAAACTCTGCATTTAGCTTGTCTAAGTTGTCCAAAAAATGAGAACCATCCGCAAGGGTGGATCCATAGCTAGTGAAAATAAAGCTCTTATCAGTGAGTAAAATCGACATGAAAATAATCGGAACTAAGAATGCAAAAGAAAGAATACAAAATTGGGCAACTTGGGTGTATGTGATACCTTTCATCCCACCAAGTACAGCATAAGCCATTACTATTAATGCTCCGATCAAAACACCTGTAACAATATCCACTTTAAGAAAATGAGAGAAGACCACCCCGACTCCCCGCATCTGACCTGCAAGGTAAGTTACTGTAATACAAACAGTTATGACCAAAGCAATCGTCCTTGCAGAATTGGAATAGTATCGATCTCCAATGAAATCAGGAATGGTGAATTTTCCAAATTTTCGTAAATAAGGAGCAATAAGAACACCTAATAAAACAAAACCACCGATTGGTCCAATAATGTATACTGCAGCGTCATAACCTAAATAACCAATCAGACCTGGTACCGAGAGCATAGTTGACACGGACATCATATCGGCCGCAGTGGCCATTGCATTGGCCATTGGGGATACCCCACCTCCTGCTATATAAAATTCTTTGGTACTTCTTGCCCGACTTCTCCATGCAATGACCACATATAAGACGAATGTAAGACTGACAAATAATATGGTTAAAATCTGAATAGACATTGATAAATTTTAAACAAAGGGACCATTATTTCAAATCATTGAAATCCATGCTTATGGTCAAGTCGATTCATTAAAAAAGCATATGAAAAAAGCAATGCACAAAGTATAATCTGACTGCCTTGCATGCCAAACCAAAAGCCTAAAGGAAAGCCAAGAAACTTAATTTCATTCAGCTGATCGAATAACAGAATAGGAATTACTAGCGCAATAAGTAGAGCCATACTACTAATAATAAGTATGTATTTACGGCTCGTTTTCCAATAATTGGCTTTGTTTTGTTCTTTCATTTTCTCATATTTTTAACGCTCCAAATAAATTTCTGCGTGCATCTGCTTCATCTTCAAAACCCGATTTGGAAAGCTATTCGCACGAGGGACTTTATACATGCCTCATTGTGAAGACCCTCTGGGTCTTCTTCAATCTGTACGTAAAGTTATTCGCTTCGCGATTAACTTTACTCACGTTCGCGATCCGGGGTATCTGGATTTTCTTCAGGGTATTTATCTAACTCACATTCTGCAGCAACCACTCCCTTCTTGTGATCTTCGACTAATGCCAATAGATCAGATAATATATCCGGACGATCCTTAGCACGATTATATTTTTCGCTTGGATCATTATCTACATCATAAAGAAGTGGTTCGTCATAGACTGTCTTCTTATTATCCAATGTATAGCATGTTTCTGTGATATAGTGGGCCTTATAATTTTTCTTTCTGACAGCATAAATATCCTGAAGTCTATAATAAAAGAAATGATCCCTTGGGCTGGCACTTTTGTCTTTCAATACCGGGCTCAAATCGTATCCGTCCATTATTCGGTCACTTGGAAGTGTCGCCCCCGTGAGCGATGCAATCGTGGGTAAAATATCCAGTGTTGACCCAAGATCTGTAATAGTGCCGGGATTGATAGTTCCAGGCATATAGAAAATCCCTGGAACACGCATACCGCCCTCCCAGGTAGTACCTTTTCCATCTTTTAGGAGTCCTGCTGATCCGCCATGGTCGAGCATCAGCAGCCAGGGGCCATTATCAGAAGTAAATATTACCATTGTATTATCGTCGATACCATGGGATTCGAGGGCTGAAATAACCTGTCCAACGCTCCAGTCAACTTCTGACATTACATCACCGTAAAATCCTCTTGGGCTTGTATTTAGAAAATCATCAGATGCGAATAATGGGGTATGTACCATAGAATGAGGAAAGTATAAAAAGAAGGGATCATCTTTGTTTTCATTTATAAATTTAACTGCTCTTTCAGTATATCGTTTTGTAATCGTATGTTGATTAGCCGGGCGTTCAACGATCTCTTCATTTTCTAATAAAGGCACATTCCAATTATTGATATTTGGTTCTTCGAAAAAGGTTTTTAATTTCCAGCCATTTACAGCATCCATGTCATTACTATAGGGAATACCGTAGTACGAATCAAAACCTTGTGTTGTTGGCAAATGCTCCGGAAGATGTCCAAGATGCCATTTGCCGACCATGCCGGTCTTGTATCCTTCTGCTTTGAGCATTTCGGCTATTGTTATTTCCTGGGCTGGAAGACCTCCGATAGAATTAGGAAAGAATACGCGTCTACTATCAGTGGTAGGTCCCAAACCGATCCGGATAGGGTAACGACCCGTTAACAAAGCTCCCCTACTCGGAGAACACACGCTACAAGCCGTATAAAAGTTGGTCCATTTCTGACCTTCCCTGGCCAGTCTGTCAATATTAGGTGTCAGTATGGTCGGATGCCCAAAAGAACTAAGGTCTCCATATCCCATATCATCCATGTAGATTAGGACAACATTAGGAGGACGATCACTTGAATTATCTGATTTTGTCCTGCCTGAAGTACATGACCCGAAGCTAAAGCTCGCTAACAAAAGAACGATACATGTATAAATTGAAATTTTCATTTGATGTTGTTACTTCTTTATGCAATAATAAATTAATGGGAAATTGCCATTGTGGCGTTTAATTCTTTTGTCATTATTTCCATCTCATTTTTTAGTGTGATCACAATTTCAGGATACTCCTTGGAAAGATCAAATTGTTCATATGAATCCTTTTTTAAATTAAAAAGTTCTAAACGTACTTTTTCAGATCCGCTCTGCAATTCCGGAGATGACCAATCCGATGCGGGAGGAGCAATTCTGATTTTCCATTCATTACTTCTTACGCCGTCAATCCTGGATCCGGTAAAGTAATGATAGTATAAATGAGGAGAAGGTTGGTTTTTTGTAATCATGGGCCAAATATCTTTACCGTCAAGTCCTTTCGAGGGACCATTCGTCCTGGTTAATTTAAGAATCGTCGCATGAAGGTCCATCGTTGTCGCTATTTCGGCATTAACTTGACCTGGCTGAATAAATCCAGACCACCTGATGATGCATGGTACACGATACCCTCCTTCGTAAGATGTTGCCTTAGCTCCTCTCAGTGGGCCGGTGGTACCACCATGCCATTTTTCCACAGGTTCAGTCTCGTACATTCTTGGTGGCATATTTCGCCATGGTCCATTGTCGCTTGTAAATATTACAATTGTATTCTTGTCCTTTTTTTGATTTTCCAGGGCATCCAGAATCCTCCCTACGTTAGCATCTATCTCCTCAATCACATCCCCATACCTTCCTCCTTTCGATTTATTTTGAAAAGAAGCAGATGCGAACACAGGTAGATGAGGCATAGAATGAGGAAGATAGATGAAGAAAGGTCTTTCATCCGGATCTTCGATGACTCTTATGGCAGCATCTGTATAGCGTTTGGTCAGTGTTGTCTGATCTACGGGAAATTCTGAAGTTGGTTCGTTATCCAGATAAAGATGCAAGGGACGTTGTGTATTGAGCCATGGTGGCATCATGTCGTTACTATACAGTATGCCAAAATATCGATCAAATCCCCTGTCTGTCGGCATATAACCTGGGACAGCTCCAAGAGGCCATTTGCCAAATGCTGCTGTACGGTATCCATTTTCTCCTAGTGCCTCAGCAAGTGTCCTTTCCTCTTTGGAAAGGCCTCCTTTAGAATATGGTCCAAGATTACCTGGCATACCTATTCTTACAGGATATCTACCTGTTAGGAGACCGGCTCTTGAAGGTGTACAAACAGATGCCGCCGCATAAAAGGAAGTTAGTTTTATTCCTTCATATGCCATTCTATCAAGTCTTGGAGTGTGTATGGTTGGGTGACTATAACTACTCAAGTCTTCATATCCCAGGTCATCTGCAAAAATGAGTATTACATTGGGCTTGTCAATAGGTTCAGAAGATGATTGACTGGTGGATTCATAAGAATCACCCCCGAACCAAGCTATTAGAATAATAATAATTATTTTCTTGTATCGCATATGAAACAAATTATTCTATCAATTCAGACCTTTGAAGGACCTTTATAAAATCATCATTCCTGGCAAAAATATACTTATCTCCGTGCTGGGACTTGACAGTTGTAATTTTTCTAATTTGTCCTTTGATAGGTGTATCCCTCATTGGATAAACCTTCATGGTCTTGTCTTTTCGAATGGATAATATATTGCCGTAATCAGCATCATACCTGCCCATCTCAATATTGCATTCATGAAAATTTCCACCTAGGATAATTTCCGGATGCCCATTACGATCAATATCTGCAATTAGTCCTGATTCTAGGGAAGAATATTGCAACGCATCCGGTAAAGGATGAGTTTTAAATTCTAGATTACCCTTATTCTCAAACCATGCGCTGAGCATAAAATTCGCTTCTAATGTTAATGCCTCTTCCAATGTTTGTTTTCCAAAGATTTCCTGGATAGTGGCCTTGGCCAAATCTGAAGCATAAAGGTATTTTCGTTTTAGTGCTGGAAGCTGCTTGACTAATTCTTCATGGGTGTGAAACAGGTACTCACGTCCCTTTAAATAATAGGTAATGATCTGGTCTAGTTGTCCATTGTTATCATAGTCATCGATATAACATCTTACAGGTTCCTCCTTTGTAGGATGAAATTTGCTATTGGCTCCTAGGTTACCGGCGAGAATATCTATATCCCCGTCTTGATCAAAATCATGAGTAAGTATGAAATTCCACCATCCCTTGAGATTATTCAGGCTTTTCTTTTTTAAATGACCATTATTATTAATAAAAATTTGAAGAGCATCCCATTCAAGAGCCAGAACAAGATCTTGATCACCATCATTGTCTATATCAGTCCAATTTGCATCCTTAACCATTCCGACTTCTTCTAACTCCGGGGCAAGATCTGGCGTAACTAATTGAAATTGAGCATTTCCCAAATTTTTATAGAGGAACGACTTGGGTGTTGTTCCATATGAACCTGGATTAGCCCTTCCACCGATGAAGAAATCCGGTAAGCCATCATTATTAAAATCACCATCTACAATACAAGAAGCCGTAACGGAAGCTTCCGGAAAAGACTCGATTCGTGAAAACTGACCAGTTCCATCATTTAAGTAAACTCTGTTCTGTTTTGATATTCTGGCCCCCAATACTTCATTATCTCCACCTGCCATTATGATATCGGGATCACCGTCCAGATCGATATCAATGATTAAAGCATCGACATCCTCATATTGAGCGTCTTCTTCGATTGCCGGTATTGGATTAATTAGAAAAAGACCATCTTCATCCTGAATTAAAATAGTCGCGGATTCGTCTCTGGCTCCCCCGATAAGAACATCCTCAAGGCCATCTCCATTTATGTCACCTGATGCTAAGGATGGTCCTTCTCTCGATACCATATGAGGCATCAATGCTTCTTTATTAAACTCGACAAACCAATTTTCTGTGTGCTTAATTTTTAGGCCCGATTGATCTGATATATCGATTAGAGCATACGGCGTATCTTCGCCCTCTTGTAAAAGATGAAAATTATATTTGGGAAGACCTTCTTTCCACTCAATAACGTTCACCTCATTATATTCTCTGTCTTCTAAATTATCGTAAGTTCCATCCGGCCAGATAATTGTAATTGACCCAATTGAACTTGTGTCACCAAGACCGATATGCAAGCCTAGGGCAACACTCGACATATATCCTTTTACCGGGAAATGTTCATATGTCAATAGATCGTCACCTTTTTCAATTATAACTTTGGCACCTATACTGTTAATGTTTCTAGGAGAACCTTTAAATCGAATATTTATAAAATGAGCTCCATCTTGATTCTTTTCAACAGTCAAGTTTTGGTATATAAATGGAGTGTCATCAATATTATTTGTAATGATGTCCAGATCACCATCATTGTCCAAATCGGCATAAGCGGCTCCATTCGAATAGCTGGCCTTGTCATCGCTTATGGATCTGTAAATATCTTTAAATTTTAAGTTGCCGTTATTTAGAAAAAATTTGTTGTGAAGCTTGATTTGAGGCATGTTATTGATTATACCAAGAGGATCGTCCACATTGATATTATCGGATTTATTGTCGGTATCTTTTACTGGCTGACCATACAATTTGAAGTTGACATAGTCGATATTGTTCATCCTTCTTGGAATGCCATTACTTACAAATAGATCCTTTAATCCGTCATGATCGAAATCCATGAATAATGGAGACCATGACCAATCGGTAGCATGGACGCCCGCGAATATTCCAATCTCACTAAAAGTACCGTTTCCATTGTTTAACTGAAGATTGTTTCTGGAATATTGATAATTAAATCCATGACTTAATTTTAGCTGGTAGACATCATAACCATCTTCGCCCAATGAAGTTTTTAGGATATACGGATCCTCCGCGAGCATATCCAAACTGTAAATCTCTGATAGTCCGTCATTGTTTATATCTGCTATATCAACACCCATTGAAAATCGACTTGTATGGCGCAGATAGTCAGAAACGGACTCTTTAAAAGTTCCATCTCCTTGATTAATATAGAGATAGTCATTCTCATGAAAGTCATTACAAACATAGATATCGGGCCAACCATCAAAATTTACATCTCCCGTAGCTATACCTAATCCAAATCCTAAAGCGGTACTCTGAATGCCAGCAGTAAGTGTAACATCCGAGAATTTTATTATTCCCCCCTCACTGTCATTTCTCAATAATCTGTCGCCCGATCTATCATCTTTAACAGGGACATTTTTGCGGCCTCTAGATATGCCGGCTTGATGAACAGATTGATTTAGTTGGTACATGTCTAAATCACCATCTTGATCATAGTCAAAAAAAGTAGCTTGTTGTGCAAGGCCTGAAAAGGCAATTCCATATTCGTCTGCTCGATTTTCAAAAATGGGTATTCCGTTTATTATTTCCTTACAAATGTATAATTGCGAATTTCCTTTCAGATTTGATATATCTCCCAGTTGCCCTACATAAATATCAAGCATCCCATCATTGTTGATATCTACTACTGATGTTCCCGTAGTAAATCCTGGTTCTCCCTCTAATTGTGCTTCCTTCGTGACGTCTTTGAACTTTAAATTACCTTCATTGAGGTATATCTTGTTGGATGTTAGATTGCGGGCAAGAAAAATGTCTTCCAAACCATCTTTGTTAAAATCTCCGACAGCTACTCCTCCTCCATTGAAAAAATTCATGTACTCAAACACATTGAATTCTGCAGTCATGGATAAAGCATTAATTGATTTTAGACCGGTCTCGTCGCCTGAAAGAAGTCGAAATTGAGGTGATGCTTCAAAATGGCTTGAAAATTCATCATTCGAGCAAGATATCAGGGATAAAATCAGGAATAATCCGCATAACCTTGAAAGTCGGAGGGGGTTAGGCTCTGTCCAAATATAGTTCATCGTTGTGCGCTCTTTGTCATTAGATTTCTCAATTTTGATGTTAAATCTAATGGGTATAACGGATTTTACTAAATTAATCTTTCGTATTTCGTTCACCAAGGAATGGACTATTTGCAGACCCTTTTGAACAAATATTCTACCTATTTACACAATTACTAGAAGAATACTGAAAAGTCGGTTGACTATATCAAATCAAATAAGGATAAACCTTTCTTTCTCTGTCTCGCCTATAACTTACCTCATATCCCTCTCTTCGTTCATGAAGACTTTCGGGGGAGTTAGAAAGCTCAGTCTCTATGGCGCTGCCATTGAGGAGAGGAGCGTCGGACAAGTATTAGAGCGGGTAAGGGAACTGCCTTTAAAGGAGGTCAACGGTTACCTACTACATTCTGGGGCCCGATAATGTAGTTACGGGAATAATCACAGATATGGGATCTTCGCTTGATCTTCTACCCACTTTTGCTTCTCTTAGTGGTACCGATATTCCGTCTGATCGAAAATTAGATTGATACAATCTTTCATCGGTTTTAAAATGGAAAGGTAAAAGCCCAAGAAATGAGTTTTTCTATTGGACCAAGGGCATTTTACACGCTGCGCCTTTTGGAAAGTATAAAATGCATCTTCTTCAACCCGTATGATGCATTAGATAATCTATTACGAGATAAAATTACTGCAAAATGAGGCACGTTCAGCAATTTTGCTTCTCAATGTAACGGTGCTGCTTCCCGTCCTTAAGTGGTGCTCTCATTTGAAGGCTATTTGACTTCATCCTACGGAATCACTCGTTAATGAGGCAAAATTACTGTGGAGCACCTTGTTTTATTGCATTTTGATCTCTCATAACGAAAACCTATTGCATTATGCGGATTCTTCGTGATGAAGTCAATTATGGGAAAGTGGTGACATTAGAACATCCCGAATTATACAATGTTGAAGCTGATATTCCTGAGACTTATGATGTTTCTGAAAATGCTCCCCAAATAATCACGATCATTAAAATTATAATTGAGGAACATAAAGCGGATATAACAGATACCCCCCCAATGTCGTTGAGTTAAGAAAATGCGGTACTACTTCTTTCTGCGGAACAGAATATACACAGTGTAAAATTTAAGATACGATACGTTTCCCTCTACACTTATGAGTTTGCATTGAAACCTTGGTATACTTTTCGATTGTAATTTACAAAGGGTGTTATAAGCAAAGGACTGGGATACAGGAATCCCCTTACCAATTTGATGATTAGACCAAAGTATACAGATATGGTATGTTTGGTTTAAAAAGAGTTCTTATAAGGCATTGGGTATATCCGTTTACTTTTCCTAAAGTTTCTTTGATAATGTCTATCGGCACGGACTATTTCCAAATTTGCCGCAAATAGACTTGTGAGTTCATCTAAATAACCCTCGACTGTTTCAATATCCTTGCAAAACAATAAAACGATGTTCTTTTTCATCCGGTTTAGGGCCTGTGTGAAGTTGGGCTTGTATTTCCTCCCCCGATTTTCACATACCCGTTTCACCATTTTATCTGTTCCAGAAACAAGAATGGCTGTAAGGTTACAAGAAAATATTTTTGCATGAAAATCCTGTGCGATCGCCAAACAGCTTTTTCCACTAAAATTTTCGATTTCCAGCCTTTACTTCATGGTCTTATAGGATTCTTCTACCTGCCATCTAAGCTGGTATAAATCAGAAAAAACATCGTAAGGATAATCACCTTCATTTACAAGGCCTGTTACAAGTACTTCCTTTTCCCCTGTACTTAGTTCTATACAAATAAAACGAAGTGTAATCGGAGCTGTTGATAAGCCTAATTCTTTACACTTTTTAGCAATAGCTTTACTAGGATAAATCTTTGCTATCATTTCTTTATCCCCCATATCGATTAACTGTTTTGCGACTTTCCAACTGCCCGTCTTTAATCTTGCACAAAAATCTACCTCCTTGTTTAGTAGCAGGGCAAACAAGCAAAAAGAAGCAGAATTCCTAGCATACAATGTCAAGTCCCCTTTTTGAAATATGGCCGAATGCTGCACTGCCAAATTATGCTCATTGTCACTATAGGTTGATAATTGAGCATCTACAGTCAGGTTATTTAGTAAATCATATGCTTGCGATAAGCTAGTATAAATGATTGGCGCCCCTGTCTCAGAGGTGTCGTGTATACCATATTTTGTTACCATTTCCTCACTATATGGTAATCTTGCAGTAGACCTGTCTATTCCAAGTAGCCTGAATCCATGCTAGGTTTTAAAGGACACATTTTCATAGAAGTATTCAATCTGGTCTTTATCAAGTTCTACGAAAGCTTCGTAATTAAGCTTCTTGCGGGCCAAACTGAATGCCCCTTTGGTGACTTCATTGACAGGTATCTCCTTGTTGAAAAGAATCTTAAAAAAGTTGTCCAATTCTGATTGAAGGGATAGGGTTAAGAAATTAATAAGTAGGAAAAGACCTTCTGGAAAGGCAAACTACGGTCCCTCGTGAAGTCGGTTGGTTTTACCCTGTGACATGAAACAAGTTCTCTATAAGTCAGTTTTTTTTCAAAGTTTTGACTAGCTTGATGTGGTCTTTGATGGGCTTTCATCTTATTTGCGATATGTTTATTCCTCAATATACACATTAAGTACTGACCTGAAAATACAAAACCTTAACTCAACGACATTGGATACCCTCCCTGACAACCTCAGAGTCCGGATACCAGTCGATGAAAAATAGGAAGGACCGTAGTTTTCTCACTTTTAGTTGATTTCACCTGAAAGAAATAAATGCGATTCATAATGCAGGAGTCATATCATACGAAGCATTTTGTCAAAAACTAAGTTGCTACATGGCAAATTCGGAAATGGCCATTTCTTTATATTTCCCATTTTCTCGATTGATCATATAAATAGTGTGGGTATCTTCCGGAGAAATTTTAATTACTGATTTTATCTGGAAGATTTCCTACGGACTTTTATCCTTCACAGCCTAACCTTATTCATTCTGAACAATATTCAAACCTATTTGAACCATTTGTCAACCAACAACCACTTGTAATATCTGATTATTGTGTATTGAAATGTTGCTAAAGAAAGATATCGCCAAGTCTTCATGAAAAAAGTTCATTTATGTCAAATTAGAAGTCAGCGATAATTGTAAATAAAACTAAACCTCTGTAAAAGATGAAGTATCAGAATTTTCCAAATTTATTCTTCGCCATTTGTTTCTCTTTTAGTATTACCTCATTGTCTGCCCAGATAAATGGTACTGTTACAGATAGTGAAAGTGGAGAAGCTTTAATTGGAGCAACGGTTATGATCAAAGGAACCACCGTAGGTACCATAACTGACATTGACGGTTTATACAGTGTCAATGCAGGTCAGGGGGATGTATTGTTGATTTCATATACGGGGTATGATGACCAGGAAGTAACTATTGGTGCAAGTTCAGTAGTTGATGTTATATTGGTAAGCGGTGTATTCATTGATGAGATTGTAGTAATAGCTTATGGAACAGTAAAAAAGAGCGATCTAACCGGTTCTGTCAGTTCTATGAAAGAAAAAGACTTTAACAAAGGAGTCAATACATCAGTAGATCAACTTATTACGGGTCGAGCCGCAGGTGTGCAGATTTCACAAACAAGTTCCGAACCTGGTGGAGGGGTATCTATCAGAATTAGGGGTGCCAACTCCATTACAGCTGGAAATGAGCCACTGTATGTCATAGATGGATTGCCCATCGATAATAGCAATTTGTTATCAGGAAGTGGAACTGGAGGAGGAGAAAGCGCTGGTGTTGGAAATACAGTCGTCGGTCGAAACCCATTGAGTGCCCTCAACCCAGCGGATATTGAATCTATTGAAATATTGAAAGATGCCTCAGCTACGGCTATCTATGGATCCCGCGGGGCTAATGGAGTAGTTCTTGTGACAACTAAAAAAGGAAAGGATGGCAGAACCAATGTGTCATATAACGCTTATTACGGTCACCAGCAAAAACCCAGAAGATTGGATATTCTGAACACAGCGGAATATATCCAGGTGATAAATGAAATCGCTTCTGAAGAAATTGGTTCTGAAGTATTCTCGGGTTCTGATATTTCCCGAATCGGTGCAGGAACAGACTGGCAAAGTGAAGTTTTTAGAAGCGCTCCCATTATTAGCCAAAATTTAAGCATGTCAGGAGGAAATGCGAAGACTACCTATTTCACCTCGTTCAATTATTTTGACCAGGATGGTGTTGTTAAGGCTACCGGGATTAAAAAGTATGGAGGACGTCTGAATCTGTCTCATAATATTAGTGACAAGTTTAAAGTTGGGTTTAACATGAACACTTCAACCCAATTCGACGATTTTGCACTGGATAATGCTGCTACCAATGAAGCTCAGGGACCTGTTTATGCATCTATTCTCTACGATCCGACTGAAGTAATATTCGACCCCAACGGGAATGGTGGTTTTAATCATTCTGCTGAATTAACAGTCAACAATCCTGTCAGTCTGGTGGAAGGTATAGATTCTAAAGGTCAGACTAACAGGACTTTTGGAAATATCACAGTGGATTATAAAATTCTGGAAGGCCTCAGCGCAAAACTAAATTTTGGATCAGATCGACAAAGCATGAGAAGAGATTTATATAATTCACGAGCAACCTTCAGGGGAGCCGCAGCGGGCGGTATCGGGGATATTTCTTCTATAGAATTGACTAATTATCTCGTAGAATATACGATGAACTACCATAAAGAAATTGATGATAATAATCACTTTACTTTATTAGGGGGAATAACATATCAGGATTTCCAAAGTCGCACATTTGGTGGGACTATACAAGGTTTTCCTTCGGATGCCACAGCTACAGATAATTTAGGCCTAGGTGATACGGGAGCTGATAATCTTCGCAGTAACAGACAAGGAAGTACGCTGTTGTCTTATCTGGGAAGAGTTAATTATTCTCTTAATAATAAATACCTGTTTACTGGATCCATTCGGGCTGATGGATCTTCTCGATTTGGCACAAATAGTAAATATGGATACTTTCCTTCTGTGGCCCTTGCGTGGAAGCTAAGCGAAGAAGAATTTGTACCTGAAGGAATGGATTTAAAGTTAAGGGCTAGTTGGGGTCAGACCGGAAATCAGGAAATCGGAAACTATGCATCTCTTTCTACTTTTACTACCGGAGGTGATGCCATCTTGAATAATACGATATTCTCTGGAACTCAGCCATCGAGAATTGCAAATCCCGATTTAAAATGGGAAACAACTTCTCAAACCAACATTGGAATAGATTTTGGTTTTGCTGATGGTAGATGGACGGGCTCTCTGGATTATTTCATCAAGAATACTGATGACCTCCTTCTGAATCTTCCTTTACCCTCCTCATCAGGATTTGCATCTATACTGACCAATGTTGGGAAAGTAAAAAATTCCGGTATCGAGCTTTTTATTAGTTCTAATATCATAAATACACCGAATGTTAATTGGTCTACAACATTTAACATCTCAGCGATTTCTAATGAAGCCACAGATTTGGGTGGCTTGAATCAGATTGTAACAGGAGGATTAGCAAATACGGGAAATAGTGCCGTCATCCGACCGGGTGAACCCATCTATTCTTACTTTGGCTATGACATAGTCGGTATTTTTAATACTCAGGCTGAAGTCGATGCTTCTGCTCAGCCTAGTTCAAGACCGGGTTATCCGATATTCAGAGATTCGAATGGTGATGGCTCAATAAGCCCGGCGGATCAGGTAATATTGGGAAAACCATTCCCTGATTATACTTTTGGTATTGGTAATGATATCTCGTATAAGGGCTTCAACTTTAATTTCTTCATTCAAGGTGTACAAGGTGTCGAGAATATTAATGTACAGGCGATTCAAAGCATGTATCCTGCGAATTTCAGGAGAAACAAATTCAGAAGTCAATTTATAGATAGATGGTCACCGAGTAACACTGATGCAACCTTCCCTTCAGGAGTGTCCCCAGCAGCTTATGGAGGTGGGAAGATTAATAATTTGACGATTGAAGATGCTTCATTTATTAGACTAAGGACGGCCACATTAAGTTATAATGTTCCTTTGACAAATAAAAAGACCTTCCAAAATCTGAGATTTTATATCACAGGACAGAATCTTATTACAATTACTGATTATATAGGATGGGATCCTGAGGCAAGCCTCCGTGGTAATTCAACTGCCGCTAGAGCTGATGACAATGCATATCCATTGACAAAAACCTTTATATTTGGATTAACTGCTGATTTTTAATTAAATAGAATTAGACGTAATATTTTAAAAATATTTGAAATGAAAAAAATTATTTATTCTCTTTCCTTATTGTTCATAATCGGATTTATGTTCAATAGTTGTGAGTCTCCCCTTGAGGAAACAGTTTTTTCTGAGTTGTCTCCAGATAATTTTCTTAAGACCAAAGAAGGGATAAATTCACTTTTGTATAATGCATACTCGAATGTGCAGATAACAGCTATCCCGGCATACATTTTACTCAATGTAGCAGGTATGCCTTCAGGTGAGACCTGGGGTCGAGGAGGAAGTATAGAAACTAGATTAACTCCTTTGACCAATTTTACGTGGGATTCAAACCACGGTGATTTGGGAGGAGAATGGGATCGACAGTATCGTGCCATCAGAGATGCTAACCTTTTACTTGATAACCTGACAGACACTGAATTTGATGCAGAATTTGTGAAAGACATTACCGCAGAAGCAAAGTTCATACGGGCAAAAGCCATGATGCAGATTTGGGACTGGTTTGGCGCTGGCCCTCTCTTTATTTCATCGGTCAATGAAGAACTCAAAAAAACTAAGGCAAGTGATGAAGAATGGGTGGCACAGATAATTACAGATATGACAGAAGCCATGAATGGATTACCTGCCACTCAATCCCAATATGGCAGACCTACTAGTGGAGCATGTGCAGGTTTGTTATGTAAGTTTTTCTTAAATGAAAAGAGATGGAGTGAAGCCTTAGCAATGGCTGATAATGTGATCAATTCAGGTCTGTATGGATTGTTTCCGACTTACTTGGACTTATTTTCTATTGCCAATGAAGCCAATGAAGAGATGGTATATGTCCATCCGAGTTCTAGAAACTCCGGTGGTGGATCCAACCGTGTAAATGCGCTTACTTTCCCCACAGATTATCCTAGGACATCTAATCAAGGAGTCTGGGCTGCCAGGGTTTATTTATATGATTCTTTTGTCGACACTTACGAAGGAGATGATTCTAGACTGGATATGTTAGTGCGGTCTTACGTGAGTACAGCAACTGGTGAAGTTGTCAATGGATATGGTAATGACCAAACTCTGCCATTGAAATATCAATATGATCCGGACGCCTTAGGTACTGCTACAGATAGTGACGTTCCGGAAGTGAGATATGCAGATGTTTTGTTGTCCAAAGCGGAAGCTATGAATGAATTGAATGGTCCGTCTCAGGCGGTAATTGATTTAATCAATCAGGTCAAGGCGAGGGCTGGTGCTTTATTCTTGAATTTGGCGGATTATGACAAGAATTCTCTAAGGGATGCCTTACTTGCAGAGAGGTCATGGGAATTAGCATATGAAGGCAAAAGTCGTCAAGATCAAATACGACATGGAGTATTTATCTCAAGGGCACAAGCCCGAGGCAAAAATGCTCAGGATTTTCACAAGAAGTTTCCGATTCCTCAAAGAGAATTGGATGCAAATGAAAACATGACTCAAAATCCTGGATATTAAAAGAAAAGCTAAATTTTATAGATAGTTTTTTCATACATAAGTAGGAGAATCACATTGTTGGTGTGATTCTCTTTTTTTACCGATTTTGACTTCCTCAAGTTGAGATAGATGTGAATCCTGATCGGACTGAGAATCCAGGTTATTAATGATAATAGTTTTTTCATACGATAGCCAAGACTTCCGAGGGATTACCTAATTCTTTGGAAGGATTGTCTTTTGTTTATTCTCGGCAATCAGCCCAATTATTATATCACTTCATTGTATATTTTGATATTCCCATGAATAAAAATGTTCCTAACTCTTCAATACAAAATTAGCTATGATCAAATATGGGTTTCAGGTAATTGTTCTTTTGCTCATAGTAGGATGCTCTTCTTTCGATAATTCAAATAGTGTAGAAGAAAGAGCTACTAATTTTGTCATAATATTTGCTGATGACTTGGGCTATGGAGATCTGGGACCATACGGCCATCCCACGATTCATACACCTCACCTTGACAAAATGGCAAATGAAGGGATGAAGTTCACTCAATTCTATGTCTCCGCACCAGTTTGTACTCCAAGTAGAGCAGGATTATTAACGGGTAGGTATGCTATCAGAAGCGGAGTGGCGGATAATACGATGAGTGTCTTTTTCCCATATTCTTTAGGTGGACTGCCGCGGTCAGAAATTACCATTGCAGAAGGACTTAAACAGAAAGATTATGCTACTGCTATTTTTGGAAAGTGGCATCTAGGACATCGTCCAGATTACTTGCCTACAAAGCAAGGTTTCGATACCTACTTTGGAATTCCTTATTCTAATGATATGAGTCCACCAACTGTGGCTTTTGAGCCATTAAAAAAATTATTCCCAGCTATGCCACTCATGGAAGGTGAAGACATCATTGAGGAAGAACCAGACCAGACCCAGCTTACTAAACGTTATGCGGAAAGAGCCGTTCGCTTTATTGGAGAACAAAAGGAAAATCCATTTTTCCTCTATGTTCCCTTTGCTTTTCCTCACATTCCTTTGTTTGCTTCCGAACAATTTAGAGGCAGAAGTAAGCGTGGCCTTTATGGAGATACGGTCGAAGAGATTGATTGGGCGGTAGGTCAGATCATGGATGCCCTAAAGACCAATGGTATAGATGAAAATACGATGGTCGTATTTATTAGTGACAATGGTCCGTGGCTAAGTAAACTGCAAGAAGGAGGTTCATCAGGATTACTCCGTAATGGGAAAGGTTCAACATATGAAGGAGGTCTTAGAGTCCCTGCCATTGCGCGATATCCTGGGTATATTCCAGAAGGAACTGTATCATCTTCCTTAGCCTCTACATTAGATCTGTTTCCTACACTCTTATCGATGGCGGGAGCTGATTTGCCAGAAGATAGGATCTATGACGGTATGGATATGAGTATTGTCTTGAAAGATCCAGCAAAAAGTGTGCGTGACGAAATTATTTACTATAGAGGATCACAAGTTAGAGCGATTAGAAAGGGAAGTTACAAGGCTCATTTTATAACTAGAGAAAAGCCATATGATCGCAGCAGTGAAGTGATACAGCATGAAAAGCCTCTATTATATAATATAGACATTGACCCTTCAGAACAATATGATATATCTGCTGATCATCCAGACATTTTAGAAATGCTAACTCTAGAGGCGGAAAGGCATAAGAGAACCATAGAACCTGTCGAAAACCAATTGCTTAAGATAGAACCTGATAAAGCCAAGGCGTTACAAGAAATTTTTGCTAAATATTTTAAGAAAGAATAAAGCTCCATACTAGACAGAATATTCAAATCGAAAATGAAACTGATAAAAAGACTCATATTCCTTTTTTTTCCCTTGCTGGTCATGTGTAAATCTCCTATTACACCAATAACTGATGGAGAAAAGCAAAGCCCCAATTTTATAGTCATTTTTTGCGATGACCTAGGATATGGGGACCTCAGTAGTTTTGGAAATCCTACCATAATGACACCAAACCTTGATCGGATGGCCATGGAAGGTCAGAAGTGGACACAGTTCTATGTAGCAGACCCTGTCTGTACACCTAGCAGGGCAGCCCTAATGACAGGCAGGTATCCGATTAGGACAGGGATGACTTCAAAGCAAAGGGCGGTACTCTTCCCCGACTCTGGAAGCGGACTGCAATCCGAAGAAATCACCATTGCAGAAGTGCTGAAGCAAAAGAATTATGCCACCGCAACAATTGGAAAATGGCATTTGGGTCACCTTCCACAATATTTACCCACAGCACAAGGCTTCGACTCTTATTTTGGAATCCCCTATTCCAATGATATGGATGCAGTGAACGGGATGTGGCCTTATTATCATAAAAACAAGGCTGAACCAAATTTCATCTCAGAGATCAAGAATTATAACGTGCCATTAATGGAAAACGAAACTGTAATCGAGAGGCCTGCTGATCAAACGACAATTACCCGAAGATATACTGATAGAGCTGTTGACTATATTAAAGAAAATCAGAACAAGCCCTTTTTCTTATATCTCGCTCATTCTCTTCCACATATTCCTCTTTTTGTATCACAAGATTTTTTAGGTAGTAGCAAACGAGGCATTTATGGAGATGTCCTTCAAGAGATTGATCATGGAGTCGGAAAGATTTTAAAAACTTTGGAAGAGCTGAATTTGGATGAAAATACAATTGTACTATTCACATCTGATAATGGACCATGGTTGGCTTTTGATACTCATGGTGGTTCCGCAGGGCCATTGCGTGCTGGAAAAGGCACCACCTTTGAAGGTGGACAGCGTGTGCCAACAATATTCTGGGGACCAGGCAATGTCAAACCTGGTATAGTCACAGAAATGGGATCAACCCTAGATGTGATCAATACATTTGCGTCTTTGGCAGGAGCTGAGGTTCCACAAGATCGAAAGATGGATGGCCATGACCTATCAGCTGTATTAAAGGGAACAGGTAATAGTCCACGCAACACTTTTCACTATTGGGCTTTTGGTGAATTACATGCGGTGCGATCGGGGCCATGGAAGTTACACGTCCAACAGCGTGTCCCTATCACTTATAATCTTATAAAAGAATTAGAAGATCCAGAGTTATATCATCTTGAAGCTGATATATCTGAGCGGCATGACGTAGCTGGTGTAGAACAAGATGTAGTAAAAAGACTATTAAATATAATAGATGAGCATCAGCTAGATGTTGTGGGCTCCACTCCTGACCAGTTGGATATTAGAATTGAGAAGTAACGCAAGATGAATCATGAGTTAGACCGTTGATGAGATGTCCGTGAATGAATTAGGTGGACTCGTAGGCTTGAATTTTACCTCACCTTAAATTTCTTTAGTATCTTTTCCATATTAATGAACCAACCAATCACATACAAAACGCTGCATTGGAGCTTAACTATATTACTGGTTCTGGTATTCACCGGTACGTCCATCTCACAACTCGATGATCTACATTTTGAAAACCTTACTGTTGAAGATGGACTATCTCACGGTACTGTTCAATCCATTTATCAGGACCATAAAGGTTATATGTGGTTTGGTACCGAATATGGATTGAATCAATATGATGGATATCAATTTAATGTCTTCCAGAACAAGCCCGAGGATAGTAATTCTATAGACTATAACGAGATCACTTTCATCACGGAAGACAGTCAAGACAGACTTTGGGTTGGCACTAAAGGATCACTGAATTACTTTAATCGCAATCTCAGCACATTTATTCATTATCAACATGACCCAAACGATGCTAATAGTATCGCCAAAGGAGCTGTTAATGCAATTCTTGAAGATCATAAAGGAATTCTTTGGGTCTCTACGTCCGGGATGCTCCATGAATTCAATCCTGTTACAGGGGTGTTTAAAAGATTCCTGGCCAAGGACCATGAAGGCAACCTATTGGGTAAGACAGGGACCATCTACGAAGACAATCATCATAACCTTTGGATAGCTACAGAAAAAGGTGTGCGATTATTTGATCGCATGAAAAAGGAATTTTCTAATCCTCTAAATGACAATCAAGGATATGTAGATGAACAAGTATCGTTCTATATGACAATGATAGAAGATCAAAGAGGCGATCTTTGGGTTGCAAGCCGTGGAGATGGACTTAGAAGATTCTCATACACCGATCAAACTTGGGAACACTTCCGTCATGAGGAGAACAATCCGCAAAGCCTAAGAAGTAATTTTGTCAATGGCCTTTTAGAAGATCAAGATGGTCGCATCTGGATATCCACAGGTAGATCTGGCCTTGATTATTTTGATATCGAAACTGAAATATTTTTTCATGTACAAAGTAATACAACACTTGAAAACAGCCTAAAAGCAACAGCCCTCAATACTTTATATCAAGATAAGAGTGGTGGTATTTGGATAGGCACTTGGCATGCTGGCTTAAGTTATCTACAAAAGGATTCTCACAAATTTCAGCATTATAAAAAAGATGGAAGTGAAAACAGTTTAAGCTCCAACCTTGTGCAAGCTGTAGTTTGTGATAAAGACGGCAATCTCTGGATAGGTACTGAAGGAGGTGGTGGGTTAAATTTCTATTCTCCAAAAGAGGAGACATTTAAAACGATCGTAGCTCCCCCGATTGAAGGGAACAAACATCTTGGCTCATTAAATATTAAATCTCTTTTACATAGCAGAAAAGGACAAATCTGGATCGGGACTATGGAAGGACTCGATATGTATGACCCGACGACCTTTAAATGGACCCATTATCGAAATGACCGAAATGATATAAAAAGTATCATGCCGGGTTTTATAAATTCAATTTTGGAGGACGCTCAAGGAAACGTCTGGGCCGGCATATCCGGAGGAGGATTGAATCGTCTCGCACCCGAAACAGGTGAGTTCACCTATTTCCCTTATGGATCCGAAATTCAAGACAGGTATGAGACAATACTTACACTAATAGAAGATAAGGCTGGTATCATTTGGGCAGGAACGGCGGAAGACGGGTTATTGAGTTTTGATCCAAACTCTTACAAATTCACTCTTTATGATGACTTGATTCCAGATCGTTCCATTAATTGTATACATGAAGATGAACAGGGGCTACTTTGGATCGGTGCTGGGGGAAGTGGTCTAAAATCCTTTAATCGGCTCACTGGAGCTGTCACCATTTATGATCAACAAGCTGGACTTCCCAGTAATTATATAAGCGGTATTCTTGCCGATGATTCAGGTCGGTTCTGGATAAGTACAGGTAACGGAATTTCTTGCTTTAATCCTATAGAATTAACATTCCAAAATTTTGATGTAAGTGACGGATTACAAGGCAATCAATTCTCAAGAAATGCATTTTGCAAGACAACTTCCGGCGAGCTCTGCTTTGGTGGTGTTGATGGTTTTAACCTTTTTCATCCGACGGCTATAGCCACTAATCAAAAACCTCCTTCTGTCGTTATTAGGGATTTTCATTTATTCAATAAGCCTGTAGAGATAGGATCCAAAAATTCTCCACTAACAAAACACATAGGCAATACCGAAAGGATAACACTTAATTACAAGCAGTCTGTCTTCACGTTTGAATTTGCCGCTTTGAATTTTACCTCACCTGAAAAAAATCAATATGCTTATAAGATGGAGCATTATGATGAAGACTGGAATATGATTGGAACACGACGATTTGCCAGCTATACTAATCTCCCTCCAGGTGACTATACTTTTAAAGTAAAAGCATCCAATAATGATAATGTTTGGAACGAAGAGGGCGTGGCTATAGATTTGAAAATTCTACCAAAACCTTGGTTGACTTGGTGGGCATTTAGCATATATACGATTATAATATTTGGACTATTTTATCTTCTTAGGGCTTATGAATTAAGCAGAATGAAGATTAGAAATGAATTAGTCTTGGAAAAACGGGATCATCAAAGGGACGAAGAATTACATGAGTTAAAAATGAATTTTTTTACTAATATTTCTCACGAATTAAGATCTCCACTTACATTGATCTTGAGTCCTTTAGAGACATTGATATCAAAGGACAACACAGAACCTTTAATTCATAGACAATATCTGCTCATGGAACGCAATGTCCAGAAATTGCTTAGACTAATTAACCAACTCCTAGATTTCAGAAAAGTAGAATTGGGCATGCTTAAATTAAAAGCAGCGCAAGGAAATTTGGTGGTTTTTACTCAAGAAATAGTTTATGTTTTCAAATCTCTTGCCTCAAAGAATAACATAGATCTAAAATTCAACAGCTCAAAACCGATTTTCGAAGCTTGGTTTGATTGGGATAAGTTAGAAAAAGTACTTTTTAACCTTATTTCAAATGCTATAAAATTCACACCCAAAGGAGGCACTGTGGAGATTTCGGTTGACACGGTGAGTCTCTCTAAAAAATCTTCATCAATAGAGGACATAAGTGATTACGCTGTGATTTCAATAAGTGATACAGGATCAGGAATCCCCGCCGATAAAATTCCATTAATATTTGAGCGTTTTTATCAAGTCAATCCTGACACTAAAACAAGGGAAGTTGGATTCGGAATTGGGTTAGCTTTTGCTAGAGAACTGGTGGAGATGCATCATGGTATTATAAAAGCAGATTCTGAATTGGGTAAGGGAAGTATATTTAAAGTCATGATTCCACTTGGGCACAACCATTTGGCCCCAGATGAAATCGTCGTCTATTCTGATGATGGGAAAGAAGAATTGGTATCTGAAGTCATCTCATTGGATGCAATCCAAAAAACGGATGATAAAATAAAAAACAAGCCTAGTCAAACTATTCTCATTGCAGATGACGATAGTGACATTAGAGCCTATTTGAACGAAAATCTTTGCAACTCTTACAATATCCTTGAAGCGAGCAATGGCAAAGAGGCATGGCACATTGTCAAGGAAAAAATACCTGATGCAATTATTAGTGATGTCTTGATGCCGGAGATGGATGGAATCGAATATTGCAAACTCGTCAAGACGAATATGGACTATTGTCATATTCCGTTTATACTACTTACAGCCCTTAGTGCGGTGGAACATCGTATAACGGGTGTCGAAGCAGGAGCTGATGTGTATATCCCGAAACCATTTAATCTTCAATTAGTCAAGGCGACAATTGCCAATCTCTTGGAGTCCAGAAAAAACTTACGGTTAGCCTCTCAGACTAATTTATTACTAAGCCCTAAGGATTACTCCCCTACTTCAATGGACAAGGATTTTCTTGAAAAAGTAATCAGAGTCATCGATGAGCACCTCGATGAATCAAGTTTTGATATGAATGATCTACATAAGGCCTTAGGTATGAGCAACTCAAGTCTCTATAGGAAGTTAAAGGCATTGACCGATCAATCTATCAATGAATTCATTAGAAATATTCGATTGAGTAGAGCGTCAGAGTTGTTGAAGAACTTTGAGTTGAACATCTCTGAGGTTTCATATATGGTCGGATTTACTGACCCCAAATATTTTTCTACTTGTTTCAGAAAAAGGTATGATCTGACTCCTTCAAGGTTTAAGGCAAAGGCAAGAAAAGCTCAAATGGAAAATGAGAAAATAAGTAAAATAAAACACTTTTAAAAATGATAACATGGTGAGACTCTATAAATTTTGTACGCTACTTTTCATTTTCTTAGTAAGTCTATCGGGCTGCGAGAATGATCACAATAAGAAGTTAGAAGTTGCAAATAGTATACATCCTCCTAATGTTGTAATCTTTATAGCTGATGATGTAAGCTGGAATGACTTGGGTTGCTATGGGAATTCGATTGTTCAAACTCCCAATATTGATAATTTAGCTTCAAGTGGCATCAGATTCACAAATGTGTATCTGACTGCGAGCTCTTGTAGTCCTAGTAGGAACAGTATTATCACAGGCCGATATCCTCATAATACTGGGGCTGCAGAACTACATACAGAACCTCCTCTGAACATGGTTTCTTTTCCAGAAATATTGAGAAAGAACGAATATTACTGTGTGCAGGCGGGGAAGTTTCACATGGGGGAGTATGCAAAAAGGGGATTTGATGTTATTTACGATAATAACAATAGCAATGGGGATGGCGGCGAAGACAACTGGGTACAATCCGTTCAGGAAAGACCTAGAACCAAGCCATTTTTTCTGTGGTTAGCAGCATATGATGCGCATCGCGTCTGGGGTCCAAATGATTTTTCTGGGGTCCATAATCCTGACAGCATCAACCCACCAGATTATTTAGTTAATGGTCCCGGAACAAAAATGGATCTGGCACAATATTACGATGAGGTTAAAAGATTTGATCACCATATCGGAGAGGTAGTAAAAGAATTAAAAACTCAAGAAGTATTTGACAATACTATAATTGTAGTTATGGCCGATAATGGCAGGCCTTTTCCGCATAGTAAGACAAGGGTCAATGACAGAGGAATGAAAACTCCCTTTATTATTCATTGGCCTGATGGACTTAAACATAATGGGAAGATCTCCAATAGTCTTATAAGCTCCATAGATATTGCTCCTACAATTTTAGAATTAGGAGGAATTGATATTCCTGACCACATTCAAGGATATAGTTTTAAGGAACTACTTGATAATCCAGAAGGGGATTTCCGGAATTATATATTCGCCGAACATAATTGGCATGATTACGAAGCACATGAGAGAATGGTGCGTGATAAGGATCATTTGTATATTCTTAACTCCCGTCCGACACGTACTCAGATAGGGCCTTTGGATGCTTTAAATAGTGAATCATTTGCCGAGTTGATAGCACTACGTAAGAGCGGTCAATTATCAGATCTTCAGTCGGATATATTTTTGACACCAAGACCTCATGAAGAGTTATATGATTTTTATAAAGATCCTAGTCAGTTGCACAATGTTGCAAGTCTTGCAGATTATAATGGACCACTTACAGAATTAAGGGCCATTCTTACCGAATGGATGAGGGAAACTGGGGATGGAATTCCAGATCAAATAACCAAAAATTGGTATCTTAAATCGTCAGGGAATAACAAGACGGAGCATTATAATATTAGAGGTGATATGCCGGGATCTAAGTCGAAAGCAGTATTAAACAATAATAAAGGAAGATTCTAAATAGGGGTATGATAACAAAGACAAATAGTATACACTGCTTTTTATTCGCAGGACTCTTGATTTTGCAAAGTTGTAAATTAGAAAATACGCATAGTTCTGGATTTAATCCTCCGAATATCATTCTGATCATGGCTGACGATCTCGGATATGAAGGTCTGAGCTGTTATGGTAATAAAGTCCTTCATACACCGAATATTGACAGGATGGCAGAAGGGGGTCTTCGATTTACAGATTTTCATTCTAATAGTTCAGTTTGTACTCCAACGAGAGCCGCTTTATTGACTGGAAGCTATCAACAGCGAGTTGGATTGGAGGGCGTAATATATGTAAAGGGGCCTACACGCCAAGTAGGGTTAGATACCTCCGAAATAACGATCGCCAAATTGCTCAAATCTAACGGTTACGCAACAGGTTTGTTTGGCAAATGGCATCTGGGGTACGAGCCTGAGTACAACCCTGTTTATCATGGTTTTGATGAATTTTATGGTTACGTAAGTGGCAACATTGATTATCATTCTCATTATGACAATGCTGGAATCTATGATTGGTGGCATAATTTGGACTCTATAAAAGAGGAAGGATATGTAACCGATTTGATAACTGATCATACCATTGATTTTATAAAAGAACACAAGGAGGTTCCATTCTTTGCTTATGTTCCATATGAATCACCACATGTTCCATTTCAAGGTCCTGATGACCCCGCCTACCGCTTTGATGATAATGAATTCACCTATTATGGCCCAGTCGAAGATAGAGATCGTGCTTATATTGACATGGTAGAATCAATGGATGATGGTGTCGGGAAAATTTTAAAGACGCTTACAGATTTAAATCTGGATGAGAACACTTTAGTCTTATTTATCTCTGATAATGGAGCAGAAAGTTTTGGACACAATGGAATATTAAAAGGTAATAAAATTAGCCTCCATGAAGGAGGGCATCGAGTGCCTGCAATCGCATACTGGAAGGGCAAGATAGAGCAAGGTATTACTAATGAGCTCGCAATGACATTTGACTGGATGCCTACGATATTATCACTCACCCAGATAAAGAATATCGCTACATTGCAACTCGATGGATTAGACCTCAGTCAGCTTCTTTTGACTGGTCAAGCTTTGCCTGAAAGAAATCTATTTTGGAAATATCTAAAAGAGAAAACGATCCGACAAAACGAATACAAGCTCTTGATAAGTGAATCAGATACAATGCTTTTTAATTTAGAGAATGACATCACTGAATCCGACAATATAATCGCACTACACCCAGAAAGAGTCAAAACAATGTCCGCTGCGCTTGAACAATGGGAACAAGAAATGAATACTGTGACTCAAAAAACGAAGTAAAATGATAGATAAGATCTTAACGTCCGCTTATTTGATATTTATAATTTTTAGTTGTTCTCCTCAGGAGATTTCAAAAGAAATTGAACTGTCTGAAAAGCCTCCTAATATCATCTGCATCTTTGTTGATGATCTTGGCTTTGGCGATTTATCTTGTCAGGGGGCTACGGATATGGAGACACCTTATATTGACAATTTTGCGAGTCAAAGTATGTCCTGCACTAATTTTTATGCGAATTGTACTGTTTGCTCTCCAAGCAGGGCTTCACTGTTGACTGGAAGGTATCCTGATTTAGTAGGCGTACCTGGAGTCATTCGTCAGAATGAAATCAACAACTGGGGATATATGGACCCAAAAGCCATTTTGCTTCCTGAACTTTTAAAGACAAAAGGATATGAGTCCGCTCTAATTGGAAAATGGCATTTAGGTTTAGAAAGTCCGAATACACCTAACGAAAAAGGTTTTGATCTCTTTAGAGGCTTTTTGGGAGACATGATGGAGGATTATTGGGATCACCGTCGAGGAGGCATTAACTGGATGCGTCACAATCAAGAAGAAATAGACCCCGAGGGACATGCCACAGATCTATTCACAGATTGGTCAATTGAATATTTGGAAGAGCGAAAAAATGATGACGATCCTTTCTATTTATACCTGGCATACAATGCGCCACACTTCCCTATTCAACCACCACAAGAATGGTTAGATAAAGTATTGGAAAGAGAGAAGGGAATAGACCACGCCAGGGCTAAAAATGTGGCTTTTATTGAACATTTGGATCACTCTATAGGTCGAGTATTACAGAAACTGGAATCCACTGGATTGGTTGAAAACACCCTTATCGTTTTTACGTCTGACAATGGTGGAGCCTTAAGGTTTGCTCAGAGCAACGGTGATCTACGAGGAGGTAAACAAGATCATTATGAAGGAGGAATTAAGGTGCCCGCCTTTGTTAAATGGAAGGATCGAATTGCTTCCGGAAGCTCGAATAATAATCTGGCACTGCATATGGATCTCTTTACCACATTTTGTGATGTGGCCGGCGTCACCTTGGAGCATGAAGTAGATGGGATCAGTATACTACCGTCACTTCTTGGCAAAGAACAAGTTACAGATGATCGCTTGGTCTATTGGGTACGCAGAGAAGGAGGCAATAGATATGGAGGGCAAGCGTATTATGCTGCTCGTTATGGTGATCACAAAATATTGCAGAATACGCCTTACGACACTATTGAGTATTTCAATATCGCAAATGATGCATTTGAGACTACCGCTTTACAAACAGTTGGAGTCTCAGCTTATGATACCCTTCGGATAGGCTTAAGGGAACATATTAGAAAATCCGGCTCCGTGCCTTGGCAGGAGTAGATAATCAGGGATATTCAGAAGTGCTTTCGTCACTATATAGTCAACACCTTATCCTTATCTTACTGCAAAAGAATACCCCTTTAAAGCGTCATTAGCGCAAGAAACGGGGTAATTCTAAAAACAGTTAAGATGAAAACACAAAGAATTAGTGGTTTTCAATCAATATTAGAGTTTCCTGATTTTGCTTCTTCGTAGAATTCGTATTACAACTCTTTTAAAGCGACAGATTTAGGTAAGATTCACCAATCGCTTCCTCTTGATTCTATGGTAGCTCAGATGGGTCTAAAAGATTCAAGGAAAGGTCCTCAAAGTATTTTTTCTCCGAAGGGGAAGTTGGCTCTCATGTTTTAGAAACATTTTTGCTGTTGTTCAGATCATAAGTTGATTGAACAGCTTAATGGCAATGTTTACTATCAAATATTCTGTGATATATGGCTGGGTCCGGGTAAGCGTATAAGTAATTTTAAGATCGTTAGCTAGATCAGATGTGAGCTTTCTAAGCTATTAAACATTGAGGACATGCAGAAGCTACTATGTGTTCATTGGAAGCCATACATGAATGATTTGAGTAGTATAACATGTGATGCTACATGCTATGAAAGTGATGTGCGTTACCTTACCGATATTAAATTATTATGGGAAGCAGTAGATTGGAGTTACCCGCAATTAAAGAGCTTAAGCAAACAAGCGGGGCGTCATACGATGAGGACAAAGAAAATAAAATGGACAAAGCGTTATGTGAACTATAGCAAGATGCGCCGAAAGACAAAAAGGAAGGCAAGGCCTTTAACCCGAGGCTTACTAAACCTTCTAAAGAAGATAAATGGCGCACTGTTCGAATTAGAAAGTTTAGGGGACTATAGTCTATTTCCTTCCTACATAGAAAGAAGAGCTACAATTGGGATTATTCTGAGTCAGCAAACATCCAAGTTTTACGAAGACAAAAATCCTTCTAATAGAATCGTATCCATAGACAAACCTTATTTACGTCCGATAGTAAGAGGCAAAGAAATAAAGAAAGTAGAATTTGGAGCGAAGGGGCATAAATTACAAATAGATGGAATCAGCTTTATAGAGTATCTAAGCTATGATGCCTTCAATGAGGGAATAAGATTAGAAGAGACGATATACAAAGCGCAGCAACTAACGAACACCAAGGTCAAGATAGTTGGAGCGGATGCTATCTATGCGACTAGTAAGAATAGGAAGTTCATTACTAAGCGAGGGATCTTGACTGATTTTAAAATAATAGGAAGAGTGGGAAAGCATGACAAGCATAAGCGTCAAATAGCAAAAATGATCACGAAAGAGAGAGCAAGCCGGTTAGAAGGTAGCTTCGGGACGGACAAAGAGTACTTTCTCCTGAATAGAGTAAAGGCAAGAACTAAAGCCACAGAAACATTTTGGATATTTATAGGAATCCATACCTCTAATACCCTACAAATAGGCCGCAGAATGACTCAATCCTCTGCTCAAGCAGCCTAAAATATAGAACAAATTCTAAAACGAGAGTTTAAGGGTAGATTGCTATGTAATCACTTTACTTCTGAATATCCATAACCCAAAACCAAGAATGTTCCTTTCTTCGTCCTTGCTTGTTACATATTCATATAAATAATATAGAAAGTTTCCTATTAATAACAAATAGATCATAGCGATCTAACAAATATCTGCATCCATGTAGTATCTCTGATACTTCCTTTTCTGACTTCCTTATTTCTCTTACTTCTCCTTTATGGATTCTTCGCAGATAATTATCACGAATCTTCTCTTTAAGCTCTTGATCAAAAGTTCTTGCTGTGGTGAGGCGGCTAGTGAGGTTTCCTAATACGGCTCCCTTTCCCAAGACTGTATGCCAACCTCTTTCAATTCATACCTTATTCTTATTTCATTGGCGGCACCATTACAGGCACATTCTTGAATCCTGCGCCCCTATTGCTATCCACCACCTGCTTCGTCCGTCTATGGACTGAATAGGCGATCTCTCTCCACAAGAGAATAGCTATCACTGATAATAATATAAAGGTTATAAAGATGGTTAGAGCGATCCTTAAAGGATGCTCGACACCTAATGCATTGCCTTGTAAAAGGATGAACATTGGAACAGTAATACCAATCAGTAGAAAGTTTAGAGCAGAAGATCTTGACACCCTTGTTTTGAATCGGTTGTAAGTGAAGTAGGCTGTTAAGTTGTCATCTTTTAGCTTGTGTAAGAGTAGTATGATGCTTTCGTTTTGTACTTCATTTTTCACTTTGATACGTCCATTCCACCTTTCTAATATCTTATCTGCTATCGTATCTACAAAGATGCCTATAGGGTAGGCAATAGCTGTTGTTACTAATGCAAACAATCCCCAGAAGTCCTTGATGAAGGGCATCAAGGAAGGATCTATACCTGTTACAGAAAATGCTATCGCACCTACCCATATCAAGGAAAGAATACCTGAAATAATATGTTCGACAAATAATTCTGTGGTTGATAGCATCTGTACTAATTATATTGCCCTGTCTCCTCAGCAGCCATTGGATAAGGATTAGAAAGTGGATAAACCTTCGCCCCACCCGAAGGCACACCATTGATATAAGTATCTACAAAGTCTAACATCTTTTGTAATACTCTTTCTCCTATAGATTTACGCTTTAGTACACTTGGTTTTGTTTCAAGGCTATTGATGATGGAATCTCTCAATGGTTCTCTACCTGAAAACATATAGTTGCTAATGATCTTATCCAGCTTGGCAGGCTTTATTCCTTCTTCCTTACACATGGCATCAAAGGCACTTCGCTTTTCTGCATTCCAATAGTTGTCAAACTCATCAGGGATGTTGGTGCTGTCATCCAACTTAGGGAGGTTGTCATTTATAAACTTCTCGATAAGTTCCTTCTTGCTTCTGAGTTGTGATTGCCCTGCCAATATATCAACAATCTGTTGATGTTTCTTGGCTTTGTCTTTGGGTGCTGTATCATGAAGATCTGCAAGTAGTCCTAATATATATACTACATTGATTTCATCCCGATGGATCAGCTCCAGTTCGAAGTCTACCTCATCCAATACCGAGACGACTTCTTTTTGATTATCCGTTTTCACCTTGTCATATAGATCAAGGTACTTGCTCTTATAGTTTTCAAATTGTTGCTCATCCATCCCCAGATTCTCCCAAGAGAAATCTGCAAAGGATTGTAATACATTGAGTGTCCTCATGACCTCTCTGAATTTTTGTACAAAGGCTAATTCTTCATCCTCATCTTTTAGATCATCCACACTTTGATGTGTGGGAGCGATCTTTATTAATTCGGTAAAAGCAACATTGAACTTTTCTACCTGCTCATTATAAGGCGGTATTATAATTTCTTCTATTGCCTCCTTATTAGAGAATAGAATGATCGCTTCATCCGTCCGCTGCTTAAGGTTTCTAAAAGATAGGATGTTGCCTTGTGACTTGAGTTCATTAAGTATGCGATTGGTACGACTGAAGGCCTGTATCAATCCGTGATAGCGTAGATTCTTATCTACATACAAAGTATTAAGAGGCTTACTATCAAATCCCGTCAGGAACATATTGACCACAATCAGGATATCTATCTGCTTCCTCTTCACCCGATTGGCTATGTCCTTATAGTAATTGTAATATGACTTGCTGTCGCGTGTGCTGTACTTACTCTGGAACATCTCATTGTAGTCAGCAATAAATTCATCCAACTTATCTCTCGTGTGCTTGTTTTCCTTTTTCTCCTTACCATCCGTCTGAACAAAGGCATCTTCTATATATCCATCAGCATCTTTATCTTCTTCATTAGCTGTATAACTGAATATCGTGGCAATCTTTAGCTTGTGTTTCCCCTCCTGCTTCTTCTCTTTAAATAGCTCATAATACTTAATGAGCACATCAACACTACTTACACAGAACATCGCTGTAAACTCACCAGAATGCGTCTTACGCTTATGATGATGGATGATGTAATCAGTGATCTTGTTGAGCCTGTCAGGAGCTTCTAAAAGCTCCTTCTTATCAATAG
>JBLIDB010000016.1:0-35770 GCA_047634015.1 Saprospiraceae bacterium | reverse complement strand
TCCCGAGCTTGAAAAAGCATATAAGCTAAGCAGAAAGCTAGCGAAGATATTTGAACAAAAGACGACAAAAGAGATAGCGTATAAAAAAATGCACTATGGTATAATGACGCAGAAGCATCAGGGTTTAAATCATTTTATACAATAGCAAATACAATAAAGAGCCATTATAATCAAATCCTCAACTACTTCAATAATCGAAGTACCAACGTATCTGCAGAATCCTTTAAGGCTAAAGTGAAAGGCCTTAGAAGACAATTCAGAGAAGTTGTTAATGTCGAATTCTTCCTATATCGATTAGCCAATATTTATGTGTAGCCCCCAACTTTTCATCTTGATCCGACTAAAGCGCTCAAATATTTGGACAAAAAAATGGGCTATATTTTTACAATACAGCCCATTTGATTTAATAGAGTTATTCTTTTAAGATTGAAGCATTACATTTTGCTCTTCAAGCATCTTACGTATATTAATTAATGCGTACCTCATTCTTCCAAGAGCAGTATTAATACTTACTCGAGTGAGGGCAGCAATTTCTTTGAAACTCATGTCAGCATAATGCCTCAGAATTACTACTTCCTTTTGTTCTGGTGGTAAAAGGTCTACAAGCTCACGCACTTTTGTATGCGTTTGACTTTTAATCATGGTCGTTTCCATGTTATCATCTTTCACTTCAAGTACATCAAAAATGTCAAAAGTCTCTGATGGAGACACTTTTGTTCTTCTTTTGGATCTACGGAAGTAATCCACACACAAGTTGTACGATATCCGCATCGCCCATTGTAGGAATTTTCCTTCATGATTATACTTACCCTTACGCAGCGTGTCTATTATCTTAATAAATACTTCTTGAAATATATCTTGCGCAAGATCATGATCTTTTACAAAGAGATAGATAGAAGTATAAATTTTATTCTTGTGTCTTGTAAGAAGTACTTCGAACGCCTTCTGATCTCCAGTGAGATAGAGATTAATAAGTTCCTTGTCATTAAGTGCTTTAACATTCATAACTCTAATAAATTAGTGCTTTTAAAATAAAACCAGTGTTTCTGTAGAGTAAATGTTTAAGCGTATAGGCGTAAAGTGTTTTGCAAAGTTAATAAAAAAATACATATGGGAGAATATCATTATATATTCCTTCTATGCTTATACAAATAAAAGCTTACTTGATCAATAAGTCAAGTGTTCTGAAAATAAATATGAAATATTTAATAAAACCAAGGGGGTATGTACGCGCCCCTATATCTTTAAAAATATCTTCTTTTTATACATAAAATAGACGATCAGATAGATCAAAAGCATGTAAGAGACAGCCCAAAGTAGTGAGACCAATTGCATAGGAAGTCCTACCTCTCCTAATCCCGACATCCAGAGCGCCTGAAGCCCTGATCCTTCCTTAATAGGAATCTGAAAGAGCCTCCCTATTACCCCGTGGAGTACGTAGGCAGTTATAGCATTCATACCGAACACGACTCCCAATTTTGTGCCGCGTGTCATATTCAATTCATCAATAAACCAAATAGCTGCTGCTAAAAATAATGATGCCAGTCCACCAGCTACCAATACATAGGAACTTGTCCAAATATGCTTATTTAATGGAAAAACCCAACTCCAGATAGTTCCTACTAATAAGGCCATCGTTCCTATCGTAAATATCCAAATCAGCTTTTTGTTTTGAGTGAGGGACTTCTCGAGGATAACTTGGCCCACTAAAAGACCAAAAATACCGGTACCAATTGCTGGAATGGTACTAAAGAGGCCTTCAGGATCCCATGTCTTCTTATAGAGGCGACCGGGAGTGATATAAGAATCTACCCAAGCTGTAAAATTATTCCCTGGCTCCAAGCTCCCCGCTTCGCCACCTGGAAATGGAATGAAAGCCATACATATCCAATATCCCACTAAACAAGCAATGCCTACCTTCAATTGTGTTCTCCAATCTGTCTTGAGATATAGTATTGAGCATATCATAAAGACAATGGCTATCCGCTGAAGCACGCCCACTACGCGAAGGTTTCCAAAATTAAACTTCGGAAATAAGGCAAGAAATAATCCAAGACAAAATATATAGAAACTCCTTCTAATGATTTTCTGAAAAGCTGCACTTGATACTGATCCTGCAGCCTTTTTTTGAGCATAAGCAAGCGATATTGAAACGCCAACGATAAATAAGAAGAAAGGAAATACAAGATCTGTGGGAGTCAGTCCATGCCACTCGGCATGCAACAATGGAGGATAAACATGGCTCCATGAGCCTGGGCTATTAACAATAATCATTAAGGCTATTGTTATGCCTCTAAAAAAATCGAGAGAAACCAATCTTTTCATAATCCTTTAATTGTGCTTTGTGAATATTGAGTCGAAGACTGCGAATCTACTGAACACATTTGTCTTTCTAAAGGAATAGATACTTATGATTTGAACTATGTTGATTTTCTATTATGATTGGTAATTATGAATCCTCGTAGAATTAATTCTATGAAACCCATGTATGGCATAATTTGATTCGTTCTGAAAACGCGTCTTTAAAATATTACTTTTTGGCTGTCGAATCTTAAGAATTGCCCTCAAAGTGAACAGGTTATATATTCTTAAAATTATAAATCGACCCTTAAAAAGGCTATATTCGCGCTTCAATTTCCCTATAAATATATGGCAGAAGATAAGAGTAATTACGGAGCGGATAATATCACGGCCCTCGAAGGACTTGAAGCAGTCCGAAAACGTCCTGGAATGTATATCGGAAGTACCGATACAAAGGGTTTACACCATCTCGTTTGGGAGGTTGTAGATAATTCCATTGATGAGCATTTAGCGGGACATTGTACGGCGATTGATGTAGAGATACATACTGACAATTCAATAAGTGTCCGAGACGATGGAAGAGGTATTCCAGTAGGTATGCATGCTAAGCTCCAGAAATCGGCACTTGAAGTAGTAATGACTGTTCTTCACGCTGGTGGTAAGTTCGACAAAGATACTTATAAAGTATCTGGTGGTCTCCATGGGGTAGGTATCTCGGTAGTAAATGCCCTTTCTTCCCATCTTAGAGCCGAAGTACAGCGTGAAGGCAAACTCTTTATGCAAGAATACTCCGATGGGATTCCTATTGCGCCTATCAAAGAGATCGGAGTGTCCACTGAAACAGGGACTTACATCAAATTTTCCCCTGATCGTGAAATCTTTGAAGAAGTCCTCTATAAATTTGAGACGCTATCAACTAGGCTACAGGAGCTTGCATTCCTAAATAAAGGTTTGAATTTGTCTCTTATAGACCACAGAGATTTAGACGACAAAGGAACTCCTAAACGTAAAGACTATTATTCTGAAGGAGGACTCTTAGAGTTTGTTCAATATCTCGATCAAAACCGTACACCTATTGTTCAGAAGCCTATATATGTAGTCGGTAAGGAGGAAAATGTAGAGATAGAAGTAGCGATGCAATACAATCAAAGCTACAAGGAGAATATATACTCTTTCGTGAACAACATCAATACAAGAGATGGAGGAACGCATGTAAATGGCTTCCGTCGTGCTGTGAATAGAGTCTTTACCCAATATGGTAAAGACATGGGGTTCTTTAATAAGTTGAAATTCGCAATCGCGGGAGAAGATTTTCGAGAGGGATTGACGTCTATCGTTTCTGTAAAAGTTCCAGAACCTCAGTTTAAAGGTCAAACCAAAGGAGAACTTGGCAATAGTGAAGTAACAGGAATTGTATCCAGAGCGGTAGGAGATGTTCTAAAATACTATCTCGAAGAAAACCCTAGAGATGCCAAAATCATCATCGATAAAGTGATCCTCGCCGCCACAGCAAGACACGCCGCGCGTAAGGCACGTGAGATGGTTCAACGAAAGAATATCTTGACAACGGGTGGACTCCCTGGAAAGTTATCAGATTGTAGCTCCCGGAATCCTGACGAATCAGAAATATTCCTTGTAGAGGGAGATAGTGCCGGTGGTACAGCCAAGCAAGGTAGAAACCGAGAGTATCAGGCCATACTTCCACTTAGAGGAAAAATCCTCAATGTCGAGAAAGCTATGGAGTATAAGATCTACGAGAATGAGGAGATCAAGAATATGTTTACTGCCCTTGGAGTACAAATAGAAGAAAAAGATGGCGAGCGTATCCTGAATATTGATAAACTGCGATACCATAAGATCGTTATCATGTGTGATGCCGATGTAGATGGTAGTCACATTGTGACTTTAATATTGACATTCTTATTTAGATATATGTTACCGCTTATAGAGAGAGGGCATGTTTATGTGGCAGCTCCCCCACTCTATCGAGTCAGTAAAGGAAAGCAGTTTCAGTACTGTTGGAATGAGGAAGAACGTCAGAAAGCAATGACCGTTTATGCAGACGGCGGAGATGAATCTAAAGTTAAGATCCAGCGATATAAAGGACTTGGAGAGATGAATGCTGATCAATTATGGGAGACAACTATGGATCCTGATTCAAGACTCCTTCGACAAGTAACCATAGAAGATCACTTTGAGTCTGATCGTGTATTTACTATGCTTATGGGGGACGAAGTACCTCCGCGAAGACAGTTCATAGAAGAGAATGCTACCTATGCCAACGTCATCATATAATTACTGATTCTATTAGTAATTTGTAATATAAAAAAGGGTGTTATGATTTTCATGATGCCCTTTAACATTTTACCATGTAAACCAAGTTTATATACTTTTAGTCTTCATTCTATAAAGCAGTAATAATGAATCTAAAGCATTTTTTTTCCTATTGTATTCTCTTAATACTTTCTATAGGAACTCTCATAGGTCAAAGTAGTGTCCAATCTATTCATGACGAGGTTTCACAGAATCAAATCAAAGCGCACTTAACATTTCTTGCTTCAGATGCCTTGCAAGGCAGAAATACTGGTAGTCAAGGATTAGAAGCAGCGGCGGCCTATATAGAATCTATTTTTATTGCCGCGGGAATTGAAGAAATGAACGGCTTGGATGGATATTCTCAAAATGTCCCATTCAGATCATTCTCACCACCCGACTCGGCTTGGATTAGTATTGATGGCAGAAGACTAAGTTTTCCAGAAGATTTTATAGCACTCAATGGTAAAAAAGGAATCCTTAGTGGACCTATGGTGCATATTGGTTATGGTAGCGAAGAAGATATCGCTAAACAAGATCTTAGATTCAAAATAGTTGTTGCAATCGCAGGAGATGGAGAAAATAGCGCCCCGCGTAGTTGGATAAAGATGTCCGTCAAAAAAAGAAATTTAGTGAAAAAGGCAGGGGGCTTGGCACTAATAGAAATATATCAAAGCACTTCTGTGCCCTGGAGAATGTTGAGATCTTTTGGTAATCGGGCGACAACCGCACTAGATGATGGCTTAGAGCCTAATGACTTGCCGAATATTTGGGTAGGAACACAAGATTCAATTAGTATCCAACAACTTACTGATGCCACTAGAACGCTCAAGATGTATATCGGTGGTGTAGAAAGAGAATCTTATAATTCCGCTAATGTAGTTGGACTTATTCCAGGAACAGATCCTGAATTGAAAGATGAGTATATCGTATACTCAGCGCATTATGATCATGTGGGAATAGGTCGAGCTGATGCACAAGGTGATACAATTTATAATGGCGCACGTGATAATGCCGTAGGCGTTACAGCTGTTGTAGAATTGGCAAAGTTCTTTGCTAAAAACCCTCCAAAGAGATCTTCAATATTTGCACTTTTTACGGCAGAGGAAAAAGGTCTATTAGGAAGTAAGTGGTTCACAAATAATCTTCCTGTTCCAGCTAATAAAATCAAGTATAATTTCAACATTGATAATGGTGGATATAATGATACAACAATTGTTTCAGTTGTTGGACTAACACGCACAGAAGCAGAAGACGTGATACAAGCCGCTTGCAATGCAATAGGTGTAACTGCAATAGAAGATGCCGCTGGAGAACAAGGATTATTTGACCGATCAGATAATGTCAATTTTGCAGTTTTAGGGATTCCTGCACCAACGTTTAGCTTGGGATTTAGAGAATTTGATGAGGAGATTTTCAAATATTATCATCAGCCTGGAGATGAGGTTAATTCTTTGAATATGAACTATATAGAAAAATATGTCAAGGCCTACATTCTAAGTTCTGACAAGATCTCTAATGGCGATAATACTCCATTCTGGAATGAAGGAGATAAGTATTATGAAGCAGGCATAAAGCTCTATAAAAAATAGACTTTCAATTATAAAGGCTCTTAATAATTAAGAAATCCATTGACTGTAATAGAAAAATATTCGCATGAAGAAATCAATTACTGGAAGTTAGGAACAAGTTGGTGGGGTAAGCCGGGCATCTATGTGCATAGCTTTCTAATTGATGGCCTTCTAATTGACACAGGTCATACATATATTAAGAAAGAGTTCCTTCAAGTGCTTAGTGAAAAAACAATTAATAAGGTTATTCTCACTCACCATCATGAAGACCATTCAAGTAATGTTGACGCCATTAAAAGGCAACATAAGATAGAAGGTTTCGCCTCTCCTCTATGCTGCAATATAATGCAAGAACCACCCAGATTAGAACCCGCGAGAAGGCTCACTTGGGGGCAAAATAGTGCCGCAGATTTATTACCACTCGACTTTTCCGAAAAATTGGAAACGAATTCTTTCTCTTTTGACATTTTAGAAACCCCAGGGCATGCGGTAGATCAAATTAGTTTGCATGAGAAGAATAGAGGCTGGTTGTTTTCTGGAGACATCTTTATTCATGATTATGTCAAATCCTTTATGAGAGATGAGAATATATATCATCAGATAGATTCTATAAAATTGCTATTAGAATTAGATTTTGATGCGCTCATTTGCAATCATCAACCAGTATTTCACAAAGGCAAAAAACGCCTCAGAAATAAATTGCAATTTTTAGAAGATCTTGTTGGAAAAGTTAGAGAAGAATTTATAAAAACCAATAGTGTTTCTCAAACCATGAATTCACTTCGGATTAAGGAGAATCATTTTCTCAAAGGCTTTTCATTAGGGCAGTTAAGTGCCAAAAACATGATTCTTTCTGTAATTAGCGGGATAGAAAAATAAACCTACTTTTTAGATTTCTTTTGGAAAACTATTACATATTCTCCTTTAATTGTGGGTAGTGATTCTATTTTAACTATTACCTCCTCTATAGCCCCGTGCCATACTGTCTCATAGATTTTACTTACTTCTTTGATTACACTTACTTGTGTTTCAATTCCTATGAATTCAAGTATTTGATGCAATGACTTGAGTAATCTGTGAGGAGATTCATAATAGGCTACAGTGCAAGACATTTCTGCAAGGGCCTTCCATCTTGTTTGTCGTCCTTTTTTTTGTGGTAGGAAACCTTCGAAATAAAATTTATCACAAGGAATTCCAGACATAGCTAATGCAGGCACCAAGGCATTGGCTCCAGGCAAACAAGAAACTTGAATTCCTTCTTGATGACATGCTCTAACCAGTAAAAACCCAGGATCCGAGATGCAAGGTGTTCCTGCATCTGTAATCAATGCCAGGTCCGTTCCAGCCTTCAATTCTTCTATGATTCTATCTGTAATCTTATGCTCATTGTGGGCATGATAAGAAGACATTCGCGTTTCTATTCCGCAGTGTTTCAGAAGCTTTCCTGAAGTTCTTGTGTCTTCCGCTAATATTCTGTCAACTGTTTTAAGTATCTCCACGGACCTAATAGATATATCTCCAAGATTGCCAATAGGTGTAGGAACTAAATAGAGCATTGCTATGATTTGAGATTAGATGGCCAAAGATAGCACTACTCATCATTCTACCGGCTTAAAGTGTTTTAACACATTCTTAGGACGGTATGGCTTTTGCAGTACGTTACCGATGATAATTGAGTAGTATCACCTAAATTATATATCGGAATGAATAGATTTATTGGTTTTCGAATGTGCGCTCTGATTCTGGTAAGTCTACTTATCACAAATCTTTCTGCACAAAACCCGTTAGACGAATGTCTATCTGCTATGTACATACCAGATGTCGCGGACTACTGCTCTGGTGAGATAGCGTTTAATAATATGGACGCAAGTGCTTCTTCAGAACAACTTCCTTTTTGCTGGGATGCTGAGGATGCCGAATCAGATGTGTGGTTCTATGTTCGTCCGCGCCGTGCGGGACTTTTGATTAGGGCATTTGGTCAGAGTGCTAGTAACCCCAATAACACCCTTGAAGAATTAGCAATCGCAATATATAATGGAACATGTACAGATCTTCAGCGACTCGCTTGTCGCGAAATACCAAGCGGTATAGAAAATTCTATTGAAATTCCTGTTGCCGGACTAACAATAGGCGCACCGGTTTATATTAGAGTAAGTTCAAATCTTGCCAATGCTGGCTCTTTTGAACTATGTATAGAAGAATTCAATCCTGTCGTATTGCCGGAGTCTGATTGCGGGACCTCAGTAGTACTTTGTGATAAGTCTACATTTTTTGTTGAAAATCTAAATAGTACTGGAGAAAACAATAATGAACTCGAGGAAGGAAACTGCATCAATTCCGAATTTGCTTCCGCTTGGTATACTTGGACTGTCGAAAATAGTGGCACATTGACATTTGTATTAACACCTACGAGCCCTGACCCCAATGAAGATTTGGACTTTGCTATATATCGATTACCTAACGGAGTGGGAGGTTGTAATAACAAAGAGTTGGTTCGTTGTATGGCGTCCGGAGAATCGCAAGGGAATTCCGCTGCAGCAAATGCGCTTTGCTTAGGACCCACAGGATTGAGGACTGGAGCTACAGATATTTCAGAAGTGGGTGGATGTATGACTGGAGATGACAATTTTATAGCCCCGTTGGATATGATAGAGGGGGAAACATATGCTCTAATTGTCAACAATTTTAGCCAATCTACTACAGGTTCAAATTTTGGGTTTACCATAGACTTTGGAGGCACAGGTTCTTTTCAAGGGCCTTCTCCAGATTTTAATATTGTCGCAAATCAGGGATTTCAATGTGACCAACAAATCATCTTTCAGAATATGTCTGAATCCCCTACTGATCAAATTGTGTCTTATAGCTGGAACTTTGGTGAAGGAGCTATCCCAGAAACGGCTACAGGTTCAGGCCCTCATAATGTGATCTACGCAACATTCGGCGAGAAACTGGCTGCTCTTACGATCGAGACGTCCAGAGGATGTCTACTCACAGACATTCAAGAATTAGATATTGCAACATGTTGCCTCTCAACTGATGAAATTGATATTTCTACAATGATCTCAAATCCTCTGTGTTCTGGTGATCAAAATGCGATTGCGCAAGTTAGTGTTGGAAGTGGTTCTTCTTTTACGCTCTATAGCTTTGAAAATGGCGAATATTTCCCAAATAATATTTTTACCGGATTAGGGGCCGGGTCCTATAGTATTATGGCCATAGATGCTAAAGGATGTGAGGGTAGCACAATCCTAACGCTGGAAGATCCAGCTCCATTGGAGTTAAGCCTACGTTCCGAATTAGATACCGTTCTATTAGGAACTGGTACTAATATCAATGCCACATCCGGTCCGACTGATAGAACATTCTCATATTTATGGACTCCTATAGAAGGATTAACTTGTACAGATTGCACGAACCCTTTCGCCATACCACCCGGGACTACAACGTATAACTTAGAAGCAACCGATCAAGATGGTTGTAGCATTATAGAAAACATCACAATCTTTACCAACAACATTAAGCGATTCTATGCGCCCAATGCCGTCAACCTATCTTCCAGTCTGGGGAATGAAAGATTCCTTATTGATGGGAACATTGCCATTGAAATAATAGAAGAGCTAATTGTCTACGATAGATGGGGTGGAATCCTCCATCAAATTGAAAATCTTGTCATTGGTGATCCGAATTATCAAGGTTGGGATGGACGGGTTAATGGTAAGAAGGTCAATCCAGGAGTCTATGTTTGGGTAGCCAGTATAAGATATATCGACGGGGAGATAGAAAATATCTCAGGAGATGTAACGATCTTTGACTAATGAGGAATTGTACGATTGCTATTCTCTTTGTTTCGGTCTGCTTAGTGTCTTGCTCTAATGAGTCCTCTAATTTGCCTACGCCTACTTTTAATCCTGATGTAGAAATCGCTGAAGGAGTTGAAATAATTTCTTCTGATTCGGCAAAGCTCAAATATATCATTAAAGCTCCACGTCTTGAAACATACTACGAAAATGACATTCTGGTAAAAAGGTTCCCAAAAGGCCTTCGCATAGAACTTTATGATGAACTTCAAGAGTTATCAAGCACTATGTGCGCTAAATATGCCGAGAGTCGAAGTTCTTTAGGCACCCTACTCCTCAGCGACAGTGTCATTCTCACAAATGCTGAGCATGATGAACTTACTACTATCGGTATCTTATGGAATGAAACAAAGCAGACCTTAACAACTGATAAGTTCGTAAGACTTGTTAAAGCCTCATCTCATGATACGCTATATGGTTATGGTTTGGAAGCCAAAGATGATTTCTCAAGAATGAAAATTAAAGATTTTGCTGGAAAGCGAAGATCAGAATCCAATGATACTCCCTAAGTCATAGTTTGGTAAATTTGCATTATGCTAGGATTAGTTATAATCATCTTATTCTTTCTGGCTCTTTCAGCCTTCTTTTCAGGTTCTGAAATAGCCTTTGTCTCTGCCAGCAAACTTGGAGTTGAGATAAAAAGAGATGAAGGCTCGCGCCAAGGGGCCATCTTAGGAGATTTCTATGATAAACCAGAAGATTTTCTTGGCACAATGCTCGTAGGAAATAATATAGCTTTAGTAATTCTAACATACTTTATGACAGAATTACTTGAGCCAATATTCGCCATCCATATTAGTAGTCAAGGACTTTTGCTTTTAGTCAATACACTCCTCATTACAGTATTGGTACTTCTATTTGGTGAATTCTTGCCTAAGACAGTCTTTCGCTTATTTGCCAATGAAGCATTATTCTATTTAGCCTACCCTTTGAAGTTTTTTAAAGTCCTGCTAAAGGTGCCTACTTTTGTGATGCTGGGGGTAACAAATATTATCATGAGGCTCTTTGTGAATTCGGCTGACAAGAGACTTACTGAAGCACTCACGAGAACAGATTTGCATCATTATATTGATGAAACAGTTTCAGATTTCAATGAAGATATAGATAAGGAGATATTCACTAATGCACTGAATCTCAATCAGTTAAAGGTTCGAGACTGTTTAGTACCGAGACCTGAAATCATTCACATGGATATCTCAGCTAGTGTTGAAGAATTAGTAGATTTATTTAAAAAAACCAAAGTATCTCGAATTCTCATCTCAGATGGTGATGTTGAGCAGATCGAAGGCTATATCCACCACCAACATTTACTTACGAATCCAGAATCTATCAAAAGTCAAGTCTTGAACATACCATATGTTCCAGAGACGATGAATGCACGGGATCTCATGCTTGAATTCATTAATGAGAATACAAATATTGCATGCGTAGTTGATGAATTCGGAGGAACGGCTGGTATAATAACGCTTGAAGATATACTAGAAGAAATATTCGGAGAGATCGAGGATGAGCATGATGAAGAAGCATTCATAGAAATACAAGTTTCCGAAAACGAATTCCTATTATCTGGAAGGTTGGAAATTAGCTATATCAATGAAACATTTGAGGGCATAGACCTACCTGAAGGAGAATACCACACGCTTTCAGGTTATATCGTCATGACATCGGGTAAAATACCCGAAAACGAGGGAGATATCGTCGAAATGGAAGGGTTTACTTTTGTAATTGAGAAGCTCAGTGACACCAAAATAGAAACAGTCCGGTTGATTAAAAAAGAAGCCGAAGACAATGATAATACTGCAGATATATAGATTTGACTCCTGAATTGCATATTGTATTCTCCAAGGGCACAATCATACATACGTTTGGCCTTTTTTTTGCGTTTAAATCTGCATCATGCTAAGATCTCGAGTGAACCGAATTGATTTATCATATAATCGCATTGATACGCTCTATTTCCAGCACCCTAATAACCGATAATTTATTCCCTCACAGGCACTATAGTATGACTTTTAATAGCCATCGTTATTTCTTTCTTTTTCTCTTTATGGTAGTGTGCTCCTTAGGAGTCAAAGCTATAGGAGTAGGTCCAGAATACAATGAATATACTCCAGATCTGGAGTATATTTCTATTGACACCATTCCTATCCAAGACCGTTACACGGATTTTATTTCTACGGATTACTATAATCCATTTGATATTACGCCGAGTATCATAGAGCAGACTGTAGACTACGACTTCGAAACAGGACGCTATATCGTGATGGAAAAGATCGGGGACGAGTTCTACAGATCTCCGTCTTATCTGACTATGGATGAATATCTTGATTGGCAACAAAAGAAGCAACAAGAAGACCACTTTAGAAAACTATCTGGGATAAAGTCTCCAGAATTCTCGAGCAATCTTAAGTTCGACCCAATGGCGGATATCGATATCGACAAATTTCTCGCAGATCGATTATTCGGGGGTACCGAAATATCAATCAAACCGACCGGGAATATCGATCTTATTATATCTGGAGCGTACCAAAAAACAGATAACCCAAATATCTCTGAAGAATTTCAGCGACAGTTAATAATCCCCGATTTTGATATGGATATCAATATGGGAGTAGACGGAAAAATCGGAGAAAAACTAAATCTCGGTTTCAACTACAATACACAAGCAACTTTTGATTTCGATCAAAAGCTCAACTTGGGTTATGGGAGTGACATATTTGATGAAGATGATATTATCAAAACCATCGAAGCAGGAAATATCAGCTTTCCATTAAAGAGTCAACTTATTCAAGGAAGTCAGGATCTTTTCGGCCTTAAAACTGAATTGCAATTTGGAAAGTTCTGGTTAACAGCTCTTGCCTCGCAATCAAGAACTGAAAGAGACGAAATTACCATAGAAAATGGCAAATTAATTCAAGAATTCGAAATACGTCCTGACGAATATGACGAAAATCGTCACTTCTTCGTCTCCCAATACAACCGTGAAATCTACGAAAGTGCACTTCAGAATATACCTCAAGTGCGGTCTCTAATGAATATCAATAATATTGAAGTATGGGTTACGGTCAAGCCTAATGAAACGTTGAATAATGCTGCTCCCGTGGCATTAATAGATTTTTTAGGAGAACCTGAACTCAATAACTTTTCTGATCCTAACACGCAATGGGTACCACAACCAGTAGCAACAGATGCAATGGATCTTGATGGCAAAAGACTACCTACGAATAATGTTAGTGAATTATTCAATCGACTTGTAAATGATAGATTTACAAGAGAAAGTGTAAATACCGTTTCGGCACTTAAATCCAATTACGGTATGAGAGAGGTCGTGGACTTTGAGGTGCGTACGATGCGGAAGTTGAATCCAAATGAATACACTTACAATCCACAATTAGGATTTATCTCGTTAAGACAGAAGTTAGAACCTAACCAATCTCTAGGAATAGCATATGAATATACATATAGCATCAATGGGGATCAGGTGTATAAGGTCGGTGAAATGACTAATGAAACTGTCCAAACCGAGAGAGATATAGATAATAACCCTAAACCACAGAATGTCATCTATCTGAAAATGTTAAAAAGTTCAAATCAGACACCTAATCAACCACAGTGGGATCTGATGATGAAGAATGTATATCAACTGAGTTCATCTCAACTTACGCAAGAAGATTTCGAATTGGATATATTTTTTGAGGACAACTCTAATTCTTCATTGAAGCGATATATACCTGAAGCAGGATATCGAAATATCCCATTACTGAACTTATTTGATCTTGATCGATTGAATAACTATGGAGATCCACAAGAAGATGGAGTTTTTGACTTTGTTCCAGGGGTTACGGTCAATACAAGTACGGGAAGTATCATATTCCCAGTATTACAACCATTCGGGCAATCTCTTTTAGAATTATTAGATGGCAATGCCGACCTATATGCGAAATATGGGTATCCTGAGCTTTATACGAATACAGTTACTTCTGCAAGACAACAATTAGGTAAGAATAGATTCTTAATCAAGGGGCAAGTCAAGTCCAACACATCCTCAGAGATCAGCCTTGGAGCATTTGGTATTCCACCAGGCTCAGTTACCGTGCGCGCCGGAAGCCAGATATTGAAGGAAGGAATCGATTACGACATAGACTATGGTATCGGCCGTATTAAGATATTGAATGACGCTTATCTCCAGCAAGGAGTGCCTATACGTGTAAGCTTTGAAGATCAGGGGCTTTTTGGTCTTCAACAAAAAACCATGATTGGATTGCGTGGTGAGTTCAGATTCAACGAGAATTTCACCTTGGGAATGACTTATATGAATCTCTTTGAGAGACCATTCTCGCAGAAGGTGAATATTGGTAATGATCCTATCAATAATAGAATGTATGGATTGGACCTTAGTCTTACTGCCGACGCTCCTGGAATCACAAAACTTGTAGATAAATTACCATTCATAAGTACTAATGCCCCCTCAAGTATTACAGTTAATGCTGAGGTGGCAGCTCTTAAGCCCGGCTCGTCAAGCGCCATTAATGTCCCTGGAGAGGATCAGGAAGTAATAAGTATTGATGATTTCGAAGGAGCTACTAGTGGAGTCTTACTTGGAAGCAGAGGGAATCAATGGGTAATGGCAAGTACTCCTACAGCCGCACTAAGGAATGAAGGCGAATTGATAAACGATGTTGCCTATGGGGCAAATAGAGCCCTTATGAATTGGGGAGTCGTTTTTGATCGTAGAGCACGAACTGGTCAAGATCAAGCGGATTCTTATTCTCGTAGAATAGATGCAACAGAACTCTTTCCTATTCGACAACAGGATAGAAGCCAATTACCAGATCTTTTAACTTTTGACGTTCACTACTACCCTACTGAGCGCGGACCCTATAATTTCGATGTCCCCGATGGAATTACTTCAAATGGTAGAAAAGTTTCTCAAGGAGTAACCTTTGATCAGGAGAATGAAAAAATAGTTCTTAATAGACCTGAAACTCGATGGGCAGGAATACAACGCTCATTACAAAATAATGACTTCGAAGCGGCGAATTATGAGTACGTAGAGTTTTGGATGATGAATCCATTTATGGATAGAACAGACTCTGATAATACGAATGATCGTGGCGTAATTTATATAGATCTTGGAAATGTATCCGAGGATATTATGAAGGATGATCTTCAGTTTTTTGAAAATTCTATACCTGGCGTTGATGAACTTGTACCGACCAGGTCGACTGTTTGGGGAGAAGTGCCATTGGCGATTCCGAATATCAATGGTTTTGATAGAGAGGATCAGGAATTACAAGATTTAGGACTAGATGGACTTACTGATGAGCAAGAGCGTGAAAAGTATGCGGAATATATTACAGCGATAGAGCAAGCAGGTGGATTTATCAATGACCCTTCTAATGATAATTACCTTTCTTATTTGGATGATTCATACGGTCCAGAAGTGGGAATATTACAAAGATTTAAAAGATTTAATCATCCTCAAGGAAATGCACCATTAAGAAGTAATACAGTAGGCCTCGGAAATCCAATTCCTGATGCCGAGGACTTAAATGGCAATAGATCATTAGAAAGAAGTGAAAGCTTCTACAGGTACCAAATTACCCTTAATGACAATGGTTTCGGAGAGATCAATACAAACGTAGCTAATGACTTCATCACCGATGAGCGGACTACTATAAATCCTCAGACAGATGCCGTAGAGAAATGGTATCGTTTTCAAATTCCGATTCAATTGGATCCTGAGCAGAGTGGTAACCTGATTCAAAAAGTTGGAGATATAGAAGGATTTAGATCAATCCAATTTATGAGAATGTGGATGACTGGATTCCAAAAACCAAAAACATTCAGATTAGCAGAATTTGAATTGATACGAAATCAATGGAGAAGGCTTGAAGTCAATGGTGAAACATGCGATGGTGATAATGGAAGTACTGAATTCGTGGTGAACGAAGTAGGTCTTCAAGAAAATGGAGAGAAGATTCCTTTTAATTATGTTCTACCAAGAGGGATAAAGCAAGAAAGGATATACAGTACATTCTCTAATCTATTGCAAGATGAGAACTCATTAAGTCTGAATGTCTGTAATATGCCCGATTCATGTCGAGCTATGATTTCCAAGTTAACACAATTGGATGTCAGACAATTCGAACGATTACAGATGTTTGCTCATGCAGAGGTGAAACAAGAATTTCAAGATGGAGATAGTCTATATCTCTTTATTAGAATGGGCAAAGACTTTACAAATAATTATTACGAATATGAACTGCCTCTAGCCTTTTCTGATAGTACTATTGCCACAGGAAGTCTTAAACTAATGGATTTTCAAGCTTATAGTGATGAAGTATGGCGTTTTGAAAACAAGATAGATTTCCCTCTTACTCTATTTACTGATACTAAGAGAGAAAGGAACAATAGTAATGTCCCTCCTTCAGATATATATCAACTCCTCAAGGGTGATAGTAGTAATACCAGAGCTTCCGTAAAAATCAAAGGAAACCCAAGCCTTGGATTGATCAAGGGAATGGTTATCGGTATAAGATCCAAATCACTCCGTGCCAATTCCCTATGTGCTGAAGTATGGGTGAATGAACTGCGGATGGCAGGATTTGATAATCGTGGCGGTATAGCAGGTATAGCAAGAGTAGATGTTCAACTCGCGGATCTCGGAAACATAACAGCGAGTTCAAACTACAGTAGTATTGGGTGGGGACAGATAGATGAGCAACTTCAAGAAAGACAATTAGAAGAATTAGTAGAATATGACATAGCCACCAATCTTGAACTTGGTAAATTCTTCCCTGATAAATGGGGATTAAAAATCCCTTTCTATTATCAGTTTGCTAAATCTATAAGTACTCCTGAATATGACCCATTGGAATTAGACCTAACAAAAAATCAGCTTCTTGAGAATACCAACCTTACAGAATTACAACAAGAAGACATCACTTTCAGACAGAATGATGTGACTACTGTGTCTACTTATAATTTTACAAATGTTCGAAAAGAACGAACTAAAGACGGAAGTCCCAAACCCTGGGATATTTCTAATCTCTCTGCCAGCTATTCCTTCTCTCGAACCAAACATAGAGATGAAATTATAAAAAACGAAGTTACCGACGATCAGCGTGCAGATATGGGGTATTCGTATAATGCAAAGCCTTTAAACATTGAGCCCTTCAAGGGAATCAAGCCGAAAATATTACGATTTATAAAAGAATTTAATTTTAACCCCGTACCGAGTAGCTTCAATTTTAATACGCAAATGCGTAGGTATAAGAGTGAGAAATTATATAGGATTCCAGATCCCTCAGAAGGATTTGAATATGCATTTGATGACAAGCGATTTGATTGGACGAGGAATTACTCTTTGTCTTGGGATTTGGCAAAATCGTTGCGATTCAATTATGACGCATCTGCAGTTGCATTAGTTGATGAATTAAAACAAGTAGGTGTAGCTCCGACAGCCCTGGATAGAAGATGGGAAGATCCGATGGGTAGAGATTCTATTATGGTAGGTCCTGACATGAGATCCTATGCAGATATTATAGATGAAGATCCTAATTATGCAGATCGGTACAGAACTGATAATATTATGGACTTCGGTAGAATGAAGCAATTCACTCAAGGTGTATCTTTGAGTTATAAACTTCCATTCAAGTTTCTCCCTGGTTTAGATTGGATTACTTCGCAGGCCCAATATAATGGAGATTACAGTTGGTCAGTTGCTTCACTCTCTTCATTTGAAGTGATCAACAATGAACGAGTAACACTCGGTAATATCATTCAAAATAATCAAAGGAGATCATTAAGAACGACGTTTGATTTTGAAAAACTTTACGATAAAGTCGGCTACTTCAAAACCTTACAAGGAAAGAATCGTCAAAGAGGAAGTAGAACAAGAGACAAGAAAGATGAAGAAGGCGGTGCGTCTCGCAGTAAAAATAAAAAACAACGGGAGGCCTCAATCATTGAGAAGGTTCTGATACGTCCACTACTCTCAGTTCGCCAAATAAAAGTGAACTATAACGAAGACTTAAGCACTGTAATCCCAGGGTTTACAGAAGTACCTAAGTTCCTCGGAATAGCAGGAAGTAACCAAGGATTAGGATTTGCATTCGGATTACAACCCGATATCAATAAAGAAAATCCAGAGAACTTCCTAAGAAGATTAGAAGATGACATTACTGTGAGTCGATTACAAAATCAACAAGTACTTCAGAATAGTTCACAAACCTATGAAGCAGATATAGAATTAGAGCCATGGGAACATCTTACTATAGATATAGATTATAAAAAGCGATTCACTACAAATCATTCAGAATACTTCATCAATATTGATCCAACTGGTGATCCTTCTCAAGCGGATTATCAACAATTGACAGGTAGAGATGTAGGATCTTATGATGTAACTTATGGTGCAATAGGAACATTATTTAATGGCGACATAGATGCATTATTCAAGACATTCGAGGATTATAGATTGATTGTCTCACAGAGATTAAACCCTGGAGGCCCAGGTCATGCTATTAATCCAGGATTCCAAGAGGGATATGGAAGCAAACATATAGATGTCTTACTTCCTGCCTTTTTAGCGGCCTATACTGGTCAAGATCCGAACACAATAGAACTTGATATAACAGAGCAAGTGAGAGGAAGAGGGTTTGTACCTAAACCGAACTGGAGCCTCAAATATGACGGGCTTTCTAAAATCCCTGTATTTAAAAAAATATTTTCAAGCTTCTCAGTTAGACATGCCTACAAAGGAAATCTATCTGTGAATAGCTTCGCCACAGATCTTCAGTATGACATTTTTGGTGGTTCTTTTATAGATCCGAATATTGCAACTGGAAATTTCTTCTCAAGATATGAGATTCCTTCCTTGATAATTAATGAAGAATTCAAACCTCTAATTGGAATAGATTTTAAAACCAACAATGATTTGAATTTTAATTTTGAATATGCCAAATCAAGAAGACTCTCTCTGTCTACAGACGTCGCGAAATTAGAAGAAATGAATGCGACGAACTTTGTAACTGGGTTGGAGTGGACATTCCAAGATGTAAGGATCGGCTTCCTTGCGGGGGGTAAGAAAACACGCCGTCGAAAAGCACGTAATGAGGATGACGCGATAGATGAAGATGAAGATACTACGGAAGAAAGAGATGCACGTAAACCTGAAGAGGGTGCGGGTGTAGAAGATGTTCAAAATAGACTCTCTATAGCAATTAATGTTCAATTTCGAGATGATGTTACTCAAACGCATGAATTGGATAAAGAAGTAAGACCAGAATCTACGAGAGGGACGAAATCCTTGGAGATTGCACCGGTCATCGAGTATGATATTAATAAAAATTTCACCTTGAGCTTCTTTGCTAATTACAATAAGACCACTCCAAAAATTAGTACTTCTTATGGTAGGGAATCATTTGAGGCTGGTATTATAGCCCGTTTTAATTTGAATTGATATTTATATCTATAGAATAAGGAATTACGGGGTCAATTCGGCTGAGCTCTATGGCCATATATATTTGAGCACTATGACTTTGTATAAGTACGGGCCAAACTCAACCTTAGAAATAGACGATTTCATGCTCAGATGACAAGTATAAAGGGCAGCAATGATTTCGACTCGCTTAACCAGCTTCTAATCTCCGAACACTAACAGATTCAAACAGTAACCTTATAACTGTTTGGTAATTCTTATTTTTGATGCTCAAGCTATTTATATGAGAAATCTAATATCAATTCTTTTTCTGATTGCATCTTTTATCGCTTTAGATGCCCAATCATATTCAAAAATTGATTCTATAAGAGGAAGTATTACTCCTGAGCGTGCTTGGTGGGATCTTACACACTATCATCTGAAAATAGCAGTAGATACTGAAACAAAATTCTTCAAAGGGAGCAACGAAATAAGCTATACCGTACTGGAAGAAAATGATGTGTTACAGATAGATCTTCAATCGCCACTCAAGATCACCTCTGTGGTCCAAAACGGTCAAGAACTCAAATATTCAACTATCGGAGATTCACATCATTTCATCAAACTAACAAAAAAAGGAGTTCTCGGCAATAAAGATAAAATCACTGTCTTCTATGAAGGAATACCCCATGAAGCCATTCGGGCACCTTGGGATGGTGGTATATCATGGAAGACTGATACCAATGGTAATCCCTTTGTAGCTTCTTCGTGCCAAGGAATCGGCGCAAGTATCTGGTGGCCTTGTAAGGATCATATGTACGATGAAGTGGAAAGTATGGATATAAGTATTACAACACCAAAGGGACTCATGAATGTTTCTAATGGAAGGTTGATTTCTATCGACAGTTCTGAAGAGTCCGTAAATACTTATCACTGGCAGGTGAAAAATCCGATCAATAATTACGGGGTGAATCTGAGTATAGGAGATTATGTCCATTTCAATGAAGTATATGAAGGCGAAGCTGGTGCATTAGATTGTGACTATTTTGTATTGCGGGATAATCTTGAAAAAGCTAAGGTTCAATTTAAACAAGTACCTCAACTATTAGAAGCATTTGAGCATTGGTTTGGCCCCTACCCTTTCTATGAAGATGGATTCAAACTCATAGAAGTGCCTTATCTCGGAATGGAACATCAAAGTGCCGTTACATATGGTAACGGATATAAGAACGGCTATAGAGGAACTGATCTCAGTGATACTGGCTGGGGAATGAAATTTGACTATATCATAATACATGAAGCTGGCCATGAATGGTTTGCCAATAACATTACATACCAAGATATCGCCGATATGTGGATCCATGAGTCATTTACCACATATTCGGAAAGTCTATTTATAGAATACTTTCATGGTACCGATGCTGGTGCGGAATACATCCGTGGAATGCGGAGACTTATTAATAATGATGGACCAATTATCGCATCGTATGGAGTTAATGCAAAAGGCTCTGGAGATATGTACTTCAAGGGTAGTAATATCATTCATACATTGAGACAGGTAGTTTCTGATGATACGAAGTGGCGAGAACTATTGAGAGGCTTGAACAAAAAATTCTACCATCAAACGATTACTTCCAAGGAATTCGAGCGCTATATTTCCGAAGTTTTAGCCATGGATTTAGCCCCTTTTTTCAATCAATACTTACGTACAAATAATCGACCGACTTTAGAATACTATTATACTAATGGTAATCTCCGTTATCGTTGGAACAGCGTAGTCGATGGATTCAACATGCCGATAAAAGTAATCATAAATGACGCATCCCATTTGATTGAACCTGTACAGACCTGGAGAGAATTGGAATTAGATAATATTCCTATCTCGATTACAATAGATGTGAACTACTATGTAGTTGGCAGTGAGATCATTCATTAAAACCTGCAAAACCTTTTAGGCTAATCTGTGATTTCTGTTTCCCAGCCGTCATAAGAACCGTAATATTCTTGTGCTTCCAGAGCAAGGTGTAGTGTTATCTCTGATATCCCTGAAATCTCTAAAGGATCTCTTCTATTAAAAGTTATGTAGTAAGGCAGTATTTCTTTGGTATCATAATGCTCTTTAGACACAAAGAAGCCCTGTCCTTCAATATACGATCTGAAGTCTTTTCTATTCCTCTCTGAACTAAAGCCCGCAAAGTGTGTCACCTTTCGCCGTTTAGTAACATCATCACCTTGTTGGACTAATTGTGCAATGACGCGACCGTTAATCATAGTTTGGATTAAAAAATCATCAGGATATAGAAAGTCCAGATATCCTAACCACTCTTTATCCTCAATCACTTCATAAGAATAATCTCTATCAAAACTATGAATGCGGAGACGTTGAGCTATTCCCAAAGTATCCCGCAAATAATAATACTCTCTTATTTTACAATCATGGGAAAAAGTTCCTACTGATTCCAGATAGGTGTAAAGCGATAGTAAGCTATCTAAAGATTGGTTCTGTTTGGTAATTTGATTGCTACTTTGAATACTTCCAAACCCATTCGAATTACATGAATCCACTTCTGTTTCTACCACAAGTAGAAATGTAAGATCCTCGGCAGGGGCAAATCTGCTCCAGTCCATATTTACGAGCACAGAACCAGGTTTCCCTTCCCATATTGCTTGATAGGTGTCCCACTGTGAGAACACACATGTTACTGTAATCAACCAAAATAGAGAAAGCAAAAGGATCTGTCGACACATAGCGCTAATGTAGAAGAAGTCCCCGTAAGTCTTCCTTATCAAAATCATAAAGTCACGACCTTTTACCCCTACTATGTTTTACGCTTCTTTTTCTTTGCAGCGGGGAATAAGACATTATTGAGAATAAGTCGATATCCAGGAGACCGAGGATGCAGGTTGAGGTCCGTCTCAGGATCCGCTACATAATGACGATAATCCTCCGGATCATGCCCTCCATAGAAAGTCCAAGTGCCATAGCCATAATTACTATGAATATATCTTGCTTCATTGACACTCTGATTCTCTCCCATGATAAGGACATCAGACTTAATATTATTTCTATCGAATGCCGTCGTCTGTCCCATAAACCCCTTTATAACTCTTGTATGATTTTGTGTAAGCATAGTTGGAACTACATCCCACTTGGCAGAAAAGTCAAAAAGATTAAAATAATCTACCTCCGGCTCTACCTTGCGTTTAGCAGGAGACATATCTATATCTGAATATTCATATTCCATTGGATTCTTTACCAACTGAAAGTCTTTAAAAGCAAGACATTGAGAAAAGTCAAGTTTGCTCTGAGCATTAGGATCCGGGGGATCACCATCATACATTTTATCACAGATATCAGTTCCAGCTGCTGCCAGTGCTATGTCGTAAGAATCTGTAGCACTGCACATAGCAAACATAAATCCACCACCCTCTATATACTCCTTTATCGTCTGAGCCACCGCTAGTTTTAGCTTTGATACTTTTTTAAATCCCAAACTGGTGGCTAATTCTTCCATCCTTCTTTGATTCTCTTGATACCAAAGTTGCGTGTGATAGCTCCTATAAAACTTACCATATTGTCCCGTAAAGTCTTCATGGTGCAAGTGTAACCAATCGTATTCGGCCAATTTCCCCTCAAGGACCTCCCTGTCGTAAATTTGATCATAAGGAATCTCAGCATATGTTAATACCATTGTTACCGCATCATCCCATGGTTGAATACGCTCTCCTCTTTGATTAAAGTTTGGCGTGTAAACCGCAATTTTCGGCGCTTTCTCCAGCTTTATTACTTCTTGATTGACTTCTGGATTAGAGATTTTCTCTCTAAGGGCCGCAAATTGGGCATTCGGAATCACTTTATAGCTAATGTCTCTGATCTTACACTCGCTCTCAAGAGTAGGTGAATGTTCGAAAACAAAACTTCCTCCTTCATAATTCAATAACCAATATGCTTCAAGTCCTAATTCAAGAACGTGATAGGTTATCCCATATGCTTTTAGATGGCTCCTTTGTCCATCCGCATCCATAGGAATAAAAATGTAGGATGCCAATGCAGGAACCGTCAACGAAAATGAGCACATTAGAAACAAAAATCTCAGCATATTCTTCAATTGTACTAAACAAAACGCAAATTCAACATAAAATGTGTAATACTTAAATGATTTCCTACTTTCTTCCGTTCATAATATTGTCATCTTTGTGATTCTATTAAGAAATCGCGTTAAGATAGAAGGGTTAAAGACGGAATTGAGAATGTACTCCGATAGACTGGAAAGAAACAATCTCTTGATCCGTATTAATATGTGAGCTAAAGATTCAAGTGGAACAAATCAGTCTTCAATATCCTAATTGGACCATACTATTATGTATTCTCGGAGGTTTGCTCTATGCAGGCTTCTTATACTATCGTTCTGGAAAATTTACCGAGAAGGCCAAATGGTTAAAACCGCTACTTGGCTTTATCCGATTTACTTCTGTCGTCCTAATAGGGATTCTATTACTTGGCCCCATGATCAAGCATCTTCAAGAGGATTCTAAGCAACCTTCTATAGCACTACTCTTGGATAACAGCCAATCTATCACCGAAGTGAGTAATGACGGCAGTACAGAGTCTCTGAGGTCTTCGATCAGCACATTGTATTCTCAGTTAAGTGCGTCTTATAAGGTCGACATCTACGCTATTGATCAGGATATTATACAGCTCGATCATCCAGATAGCTTGACTCAAGAAGGACAGATCACTAATCTCAGTCAAGGGATTGATTATATAAGTGACGTGTACGAAGGAGAGAATCTTGGTGGTGTCATATTGGTAAGTGATGGAATATATAATGAAGGAAAAAATCCTATTTATTCGAAATTCAAAAGCTTAAGCCCAATTTATACACTGGCACTGGGAGATACTTCGAAACAAAAAGATGTTGTTGTCAAACGTATATTGTATAACTCTGTCGCCTACTTGAATGATCAAATGCTTACCGAAGTAGATATTCAAGGTTTTAATTCAAGTGGAGAACGGGTCAAGCTAACCGTGGAACGTGAAAGTGCTAATGGATATCAAACTATTCATACTGAGCAACTTACGATGAAAGGAGTCGATGCGTTTGAAACTATTGATATCGAATTAGAAATGGACCAGGTAGGTATTAATCATTTCCGATATCGAATAAGTCCAGTAAGTGGCGAATTCAATAGAAACAATAATGTAAAAGACATCTATATAGAAATATTGGACGCAAGGCAGAAGATCGGAATTATTGCTACTGCACCTCATCCTGACCTTAGTGCTATTAAGCAATTACTCGAACAGAATAAGAATTTTGAAATAGAGATATTTTTTAACCTTCCTTCTGCCTCTGCACAAAGCAATCTTGATTTGGTAATATTTCACCAACTCCCGTCTAAAACCAAAAATATATCAGGAATTCTCACTCAACTAAATGCTGCTAAAACACCTCGGATGTATGTCCTGGGACCAAGCACAGATATTGAGTTATTTAATACTACTCAAGATCATGTAACGATTTTAGGTAGCAATGGTACTTCTAATCTATCTCAAGCTTTGATTTCTCCAACTTTTGTGAACTTTACACTTGCGGAATCTACCCGAAATCAAGTATTAGCATTTCCCCCATTGGTTACTCCTTTTGGTGAATATAATCTGGGCGCTGAGGTGCAAACTTTGCTTTCGCAAAAAATAGGCAAGATTGAGACTGATTTTCCACTTCTTTCCTTTGCGGACAAGGGTGGAATCAAAACCACCTTTCTTTTTGGAACAGATATATGGAGATGGAAGCTATTCAATTTTTTACAAGGGAATAATTTTGATACCGTTTCCGAGCTTTTGGATAAGGTCGTTATGTATACTTCTACGAAAGAGGATAAAAGAAAATTCAGAGTCAACACTCCCCAGAATATTTACAATGAAAATGAGGATATCAGCTTCATTGCTGAGCTTTATAACAACAACTATGAGTTGGTTAATGATCCAGATATTGTTATAACGATCTCCAATCAAGACAAAGAAGAATATACTTACACATTTACCAAGAGTGATATAACCTATGCGCTCAATGCAGGAAGGTTGCCTACAGGAAGATATACGTATCGAGCAAGTACAAGTTTCAATGGTCAAGCTTACGAGGCAAATGGCAGGTTCAATATTCGGGCTATTCAATTCGAATTGTACGACCTCCAAGCTCGTCATAACGTCCTCTATACTTTATCAGAGCGTTACAATGGTAAGATGTTCTACCCCAACCAAATATCCGACTTAGGGGGAGAATTACTGTCAAACGAGAGTATGAAACCTATCATCTATCAGAGTACTATTACGAAGCCCTTACTGGATTCTAAGTGGATATTTGCCTTGTTGGCCTTGTTGCTTGCTGCCGAATGGTTGTTAAGACGTTATAATGGCGCTATATAGACTTAAGTAATTCATAGGAATGTATACGCGAATCTTGATCGTATATATGTGAGGTGACCATTAGTTCATCGATACCTGTTTTATCAATAAATTCGCTCAATTCAGGTGCAATATCTTCATCAGATCCAATAAATGAACAAGATAAAAACCGATCTAAGGCATTCGCTATCTGGGGAGGTAGATCAAAGGATGGATCTGGCGCTTGCAATGGACTCCTGCGGTTAGTAATAATACCCATGAATAGTTTCTGAAGCGATGTAGCTAAGACATTAGCAGCCTTTGTTGTATCTGCAGCAATTACATTAACACAGGCCATACAATAAGGGGATGTCAAATAGGCTGAAGGCCGAAATTCACTTTTATAGATTCGCAATGCTTGAAACAATTGATCCGGAGCAAAGTGACTCGCAAAAGCATAAGGCAGCCCCATAGAAGCCGCAAGATGTGCACTATATGTACTCGAACCCAGAATCCACATGGGAATCTCCAATCCCTCTCCAGGAATCGCCCGAACAAGTGCTTTCAGGTTCTCATTCTGAAAATATCCTTGTAATTCTTTAATGGTTTCTTCGAATTGATGGCCTGCTTGAACATCTCTCCTCAATGCCAGAGCGGTCGCTTGATCAGATCCTGGAGCTCTCCCGAGACCCAGGTCTATTCGGCCAGGATACAAAGACGCTAAAGTACCAAACTGCTCAGCTATGACTAACGGGGCATGGTTGGGGAGCATTATACCTCCTGCTCCTACCCTCATATGCGAAGTTCCTCCTGCTATATATCCAATCAGAACTGAAGTTGCAGCGCTTGCTATACTAATCATATTGTGGTGCTCCGCCAACCAATATCGGTGATATCCTAATGACTCAACTCTCTGGGCCAAGTCTAAGCTATCCTTAAATGAATCCGCAGCACAGCACCCGTCTTTAATTACGGCGAGATCTAATACAGAAATAGGAATATTAATACGTGAATCCAACATGACACAAAGCTATTATTCTTATTTCTATCTTTTACGTAAGTCAAGGCTGATCTGAAAAGACATAAGGCATAGTACTGATACTTTAAAGTAGAGGACTTTAAGCTTATTCAGGAAGTATAGGGTAAATGTATCGGATAAAAGAAAGGGAATAGAAGGGATAAGATAAAAAAAGAAAAGCTGGTCATGATATCAGATGACCAGCTTTTAATATAATCCCATGAACATAATTCTTCGGCCCTTTGTCCAAAGGCCACGATCTATCAAGATCTATAATAACTCAATGTAACTTTTCTGTTTTTTGATTCAGAGGATGATTCTTTCAAAACATTAATAGAAAGTTGTACAATCTATTTCGTACAACTATCTATTAATATTATAATCCCATGAACATTTTTGAATTAATGCTTGCAACTCGTTAGCCGCCTATATGATTAATTCATACTACAAGTATCGGGCATACTATCGCTGATAACAAAGACAAAAATCAATCAATATTCCATATTTATATATATACTTATTATCCAACATATTGATAGTCAGTATTTTATAATAATATATAGGTATATTGTATCTCCTTTCCGTCTATAATTACAGAAAAAATTATCCAAATATATTTTTGAAAAAAGAAAGATTTCTTTAAGTCAATTAGGGTAAATCCTAGTTAAATGGGGAGGCATATCTCAGATCATTTAGAACTTCCTCATCCTGTAAGGTTCCAATAAATGCCTTTAAAGCAGCTCTATCCTCCTCTCCGATGTTCAAGGGACGTAAAACAGGATCAAGGTTCCGAGAAGCGTGCCCACCTGAAATATAGTGATCTAAGACTTCGTCTATGGTTGAAAATCTACCATCATGCATGTATGGAGCCGTATTAAAAATATTTCGTAGCGTAGTTATCTTAAACTTACCGTTATCAAAATCTACATTGGTGAACTCCGCCAGTCCTTTATCGAGAAGATTGCCCTCATCTACATTATCAATTCCATTGTTAGCAAATGTTGTTATGGTAAATAGTGGCGCATTATGGCAATGTCCACATTCAGCATGTCTCGAGATATCATCTTCTATATCAAAGAAAATATTATGCCCTTTTAACTCCTCATCGGTGAATACATCGGTTCCAGCAACGACTCTATCATATTTTGCAGTTCCACTACTTACCAAAGTCCGTTCGAACTGAGCAATGGCTTTGACAGCCAGTTCCTTAGTGATTTCGATTTTCTCTTCTATTCCAAATGCCTTTCTAAATAAAATAGGATAGTCCTTATGTCGCTGAAATTTTTTCTCAACATTACCCCACATTTCATGCATTTCAACTGGATCTTCCACAGGAATTTCCGCTTGCTCCTCAAGAGTCAAGGTCCTCCCATCCCAAAAAAATCCATTCGTATGGAAACCTATATCTATGAGACTCATTGAACTCCTTCTTCCCAAGGTTCCATCTACACCTTCACTTACCATCTCATTATCTGTGAATGCACTTTGCTGATGATGGCAGGAGGCACATGACAAAGTACTATCCTGGGAAAGTATAGGATCATAAAACAAGTGCCTTCCAAGTCTAACACCATCAACAGTTAATGGATTATCCGTGGGAATAGGCATCTGGGGAAAATGAGTCGGAACCTGAAGATTATAGGCTTCTGGTAAGTATGGTATATCGGAAAGGGAATTATCTAACATTGTTTCATCTGCACTGCAACAAATGAACACTAAAGACGTAATACCAAGCAATATGTAACTCCCTCTCATATCAACAATCTTGACACTCTTAACGACTGTTACATGAAATATGTTCTTATTTTTTTGAAGACTCAATAGTCTTCATAATCCCAGAGACTATTTTCTTTACTTGAGAGCTAAAGTCCTTCTGCATTATCCAGTGATAGTAATTCTTGTCTCTTCTAAAGACATCAGCCACTTTATGCTTGTTGTATTTACCAAAATTGAAGACTATTTCTCCTTTCGAATCTCTCTTCAATCTCTGCGTGTAATCGACCAAAGAACCATCAGATAGAAACTCATGGATCGCATTCATATCATTCTTAATCGGAGACTTTGTCACAAATCCATCTCCATCTATATAGTCTACTCCTTCATACCTCTTTATTTGGCCTACCAAAACATCTACAGTAGCTCTTACATCTGCCAATGCATCATGAGCATCGACTAATTCCTTCTTACAAAAGTATTTCAAGGCTGCCTTCAATGTTCTTGGCTCCATCTTATAAAAGATCTTTTGCACATCTATACTTCTTCTTTCTTCAATCTTAAGATCAAATCCATTTCGATATAACTCCTCTGTTAACATAGGGATATCAAATCGATCACTATTATAACCGGATAGATCTGCATCGCCTATAAAATTATAAACCTGCTCTGCCACATCTTTAAATCCAGGTTTATCTCTGATATCATCAGGTGTAATCCCATGTACCGCCATAGCTTCGGCACTAATAGGCACTTGGGGATTAACAAGTAGTTCTAATTCTTCAAAGGGCCTATTGTCTTTAAAATACTTAATCAGTGCTATCTGAATTATACGATCTTGCATGACGTTTAAACCAGTAGACTCAATATCAAAGAAGACGATATCTCTTTCTAAATTGAAAGTAAATCCGTCATTAGTTTTGTTCTCCTGATCAAGGTTGGTACTTGTGTCGAATAAATCCATTGGAATATATTGTTTCAATAGTGCCATCATCTTTCCCTGCCAAAAAGCAAGCATCGACACCATCTAAATTTTCAATAAAGGTACAAGCTTTATCTAAGCCCATTGCCATACAGGTTGTTGCTATTGCGTCCGCATCCATACATTTTTCAGTAGCGACGCTAACGGATAGCAATCTATCTTGAAACGGATAGCCTGTTTTAGGATTAATTGTATGACCATATTTGGATCCATTTACAACATGGTAATTTCTATAATTACCAGAAGTTGCAAGCGCTATATGATCTAGCTGGATAAGACTACTTACATCTTGCAAGTCCGCGCCAGGTAATGGCTCATTGATCCCCACAACCCATGCTATTCCAGAACTATTCTTACCAAAAGCTCGCATTTCTCCACCGATATCTACGAGATAATTATAGATACCATCCTCTTCTAAATATTCGGCAATAATATCAACGCCATATCCTTTCGCCAATGCGCTGAAGTCCAATTGCTGCCGATAGTCAATCTTAGTTATTTCCTTCCTATCAATATCAATATCCCATTGATCCAAGCCAACAAATGTCATTATGCTATCTACCTTTAGGCTATCGACATGCAGTACTGCGCGTTTAGGCTCATATCCAAATCCCCAATAATTCACAAGAGGCATTACACTCGGATCAAAGTATCCTTGTGAATACTTATACCATTGAATACAACTACTAAGATTTATCCAAAACTGATCTGGGAGCTCTTCTACAATTCCGGCTTCGGAACTATTGAGCCTGGATATATGCGACGAGGGAATATAGGTGCTTAAATTTCCATTTAGATTTATCAACAAGCTATCAATATCATGCTTTAAATCTTTTAATTTCAATTGAGTCAGTGCCGTAATACGATAGTAAGTTCCCATCGTTTCTCCTGTAACAAGAATGTACTGTGGTTCTAATTTCGTACTGCAATTAATATTAACAAAGAAGAAGAATAGAAACGCTAAACCACTTATCTCATTCTTGCACAACAAATCCATCGCCGCTTAATTTTGTGTAAGTGCCATTCTGGCTTCTTCCTCTTTTGCATTGTGCAATTGCACTGGAGCAGACTTCTTTCTCATCTTTATATTTAGTGCTTCAACAAGTAATGAGAAAGCTATAGCAAAATATAGATATCCCTTGGGTACTATTCCTACTTCCGAGTCAAGTATAGTTAATTGCGCCAAATGCGCCCCTTCTAAAATGAGCATAAATCCTATTAAAATCAGAAAGGACAATCCCAAAACCTGAATAGTAGGATGTTTATTTACGAACTCTCCAACTGGATTCGCAAACATCATCATTATTATTACAGATAAGACAACAGAAATTATCATTACAACCAATGCGCCATCGAGGCCATTTGTCATTCCTACAGCTGTAAGAATACTATCAAATGAAAAAACAATGTTAATGAGCGTAATTTGCACGATTGCTGAAGACAAGGTCATTGACTTACCTTTCACACCGTGCTCATTACTATTATCTTGTTCTAACTTGTGATGAATCTCTGTAACACTTTTATAAAGCAAGAATATTCCCCCTGCAATCAAAATCAGACTTTGCCCCGAGAATCCTGCGCTTGCAAACTCCCCATGAAATTCAATCCATGGCTCTTTCATAGCTATAAGGACGGATATTCCAAACAAGAGTAAAATCCTCATAAACATCGCCAGGAATAACCCAATGTTCGTCGCCTTCTTACGCAACTCTGGAGGGAGTTTTCCAGCAGCGATAGAAATAAATATAATATTATCTACTCCCAGGACTATCTCCAAAAATGTAAGCGTCAACAAGCCCATCCACACTCCAGAGCTCCCCCAGTCTGGCATATCAAACATCAATTGCAAAAACATAGCTTATTTCTATTTTAATTGAATTCTAATTTTCTTCAGCTGTCGGATTTACACCAAATCCTATTCTTGTCACTGCATGACCTGGCTGGTCGTCATCATAATTCTCCCACTCTATCAATTCTTTAAAAAAATCATCAAAATTACTAAGTATGAGATCTTCATTGAATTCTGGTGGAGAATAGATTCCGATCATTTTGGGCTCCTTAGGTTGCATTAAACCTTCGATAATCGGATAAGTCATCCATGCCTGAACCTTTCCATTGAATAACTGACTATAAACTAAAGAGCCTTTATCTTTTACGATATTCCGTTTTGTGTTTTCATCTACATTCTCTGCAATTCCACTTATAGACTTACCAAGAGATATCGTTATAGACTCCAAATTTTCGAATCTTTCTTCTATTTCAATTTGAGCCGTCGTATCAGTATGTTTAAGAACGGCTTCCGCATTTGATTTTACAAAATCCTTTAACCCCTCCTCCCACGTATTTCTGAAGCCAACAACTTGTTGCAACATCTCCTTATACTTTAGAGCTCTTTGCTTAATAGCAGTATATTTCTCCATAACCTTTTTTATTCTTCCTCATTAATATCGACTCCTATTTTTAAAGAATCTCTCAGCATATATAAAAGTCCTGTCATTGTTAATTCTCGGTCGATCACTTGGAACATATCTTCCACTTCAGACATTACAAATGATAGGCCTCCAGTTGCAAGGGCGGTGTAATTCTCACCTACCTCTTCTCTGACTTTTAATAATAATTGTCTAACCAAACCTACATATCCCCATAGTATTCCAGCTTGTAGCGCATGAGTTGTATTCATTCCCAAAACGGATTCAGGTAATTTCAATGGTATTTCAGGAAGTTGGGCAGTATTACTACTCAATGCCTTCATTGCCGTTTTAATGCCTGGTGCTATTGCAACGCCTTTTATCAATCCATTTGGATCAACAGTAGTAAAAGTAAGTGCTGTTCCAAAATCCACTACAATACATTGCCCTCCATGTTTTTTATATGCACAATAGGCATTGGCAACAATATCCGTCCCTATTTCATATGGCCGCGGCACTTCAAATTGAAGCTCATTATATAAATCAGGTCCAACAACATAAACCGGAAGTCCGAAATTTAATCTTAGGAGATATTTGAATGTTTCTCTAAGAAATGGCACTACGGTACTGAGAATAATTCCTTCAATATTCGAAACATCTAAACCTGTTTCCAATAGTCGATTTCTAATCTCAAGATTGTAATATACTTGTGCATCTTCAGATGTAATCGTTGGCATTCGCCAAAGATGCCGCCAGGTACCTACATCGTATATACCAATTACAACATTACTATTTCCAATATCTACTATAACCTTCACAGAAATTAGCTTACCATTCTTTTTAATGAAAAATACGACCTGATTCCCTGCAAAGAAGAAGGGATATTCATGGTACCAATGTCTGATTGGACAATTCTAAATAAAATCCCCCAATGCTCCTTCGTCGCCCTAACAACATCTTTAAAAGACATTCTTTTATCATAGATGTGCACAGGTTCAGACTTTGCACCATTTATTTCTAATAATTTAAAATCTCCTTTCAAAATCGAATCCATAGAATTCGACTTTACATCCAATCTACAGAAGTGCATTCCAGGCACATATTTAAAGAATTCATGAATATTCTTCTTGAACTCAATACTTATTTCTTCATTTAGATTTATAAAAGTGCATCCGCGAGAATGATTCCCGATATGATCTACAAGAAACTTTTCACCCTTCGGCATTACTCTATTTAAAAGAGCATTATTTTTTTCCTTTATCCACTCAATATTCAAAAATGGATTATTTATGTGATCGATTAGAGCTTCAATAGTACTAATTCCATCTCCTATAATATTGGGCATATGCTTTTCTACAAAGGAACTTATACCGTATTCATGATGCCCTATTTTATAATACATTACTGAATATTCATGAGCTTCGGTCAAAAATTCTTGGATAAGTAATTCTTTGCCTTTATACTCCTCTATAACGCTCTTTAGTTCCTGGATACTGTCAATACGCCTTACGAGATAGCCTCTGAAACCTACATTGGGTTTGGCAATTATAGGGAAGTCGAAATTCTCTAAGATGTCATTAATCACAGTATCTACTCGTTGTGGATTATACAACTTAGTCAGAGGGAGATATTTATCAGGAACGAGATCGTATATATCTGTCTTACGATCATCTAGCATGCCACCTAAGTAGATTCTTGGATTCGCAACTGAGAAATAGGTTAAAGTTCTGAAATATAGTGAATACACTACCCAATGGACTATTGATACCCATTTGTAGGTCTGTGACACCCAGTAACCTCTATATTGAATTTTCAATTTGCTTTAACCTTATTCTTGGTAAAGCTAAATAATTTATACCTATCGAACCTATCGAAATTTATACTCCAAGAATCTCCTAAAAGAAAGCCGCCTTCAACTGATCTTGATAATCCAGTTTTTCCCATGGAAATGTTTCTACATCCATTTCAATAGTATTTCCTGATCCATCAGTAAATCTTACTGTCTTTTTCTCAGGAGTTCTTCCCATATGCCCATATGCAGCAGCATCAGAGTATATTGGTGTTCTCAAATGCAACCTTTGTTCAATAGCATAAGGTCTCATGTCAAATACATCATATACCTTATCAGCTATCTCTCCATCCGTCAGGCTCACCTTTGCGGTGCCATATGAATTGACATAAATATTGGTAGGCTTAGCTACTCCGATAGCATAAGAAACCTGCACAAGTACTTCCTCACAAACTCCTGCAGCAACAAGGTTTTTAGCAATATGTCTTGTTGCATAGGCTGCAGATCTATCCACTTTTGACGGGTCCTTTCCTGAGAATGCTCCTCCACCATGAGCGCCCTTGCCCCCATATGTATCTACAATAATCTTTCTTCCTGTCAGACCAGTATCACCGTGAGGACCTCCTATTACAAACTTTCCTGTTGGATTGATATAATACTTGATATCATCGTTGAATAATGCTTGTATCTTTTGCGAACACTGTGCTTTGACAGCAGGCAATATCTGCTTAATTACATCTTCATTAATTACGGCTAACATTCGATCATCATCACTATCAAAGTCATCGTGCTGCGTACTAACAACTATCGAATCAATTCTAATAGGCTTATTTTCATCGCTATATTCAATAGTAACTTGTGACTTAGCATCAGGTCGCAGATATGTCATCTTCTCTCCTCCTTTTCGAACTCTTGCTAACTCAATAAGCAATTTATGAGATAAGTCTAATGCCAATGGCATATAATTCTCAGTCTCATTAGTCGCATATCCGAACATCATTCCTTGATCTCCCGCTCCTTGATCTTCAGGATTCGCTCGCTCTACACCTTGATTGATATCTGGGCTTTGCTCATGAATTGAGGAAAATACTCCACAGCTATTCGCCTCAAACATATATTCAGACTTGGTATATCCAATTCTCTTGATTACATCACGGGCAATCTGCTGTACATCAAGGTACGTCTTAGACTTTACCTCTCCTGCCAGTACCACTTGGCCCGTAGTAACAAGTGTCTCACAGGCTACCTTGGATGATGGATCAAAAGCTATAAAATGATCTACCAATGCATCTGATATCTGATCTGAAATTTTATCCGGATGTCCTTCTGACACTGATTCTGAAGTAAATAAATAAGGCATGCTAGATTAGTCTTTATATTAAAGAAAGTACGAATATCTAAAATTCTTACTTTATATCTGTGGTAAGAAGCTTTTTATCATTCAAATAAAGCTCTAAAAGATCTCCCCTATGGACCTGCCCAACTCCTTTGGGCGTTCCTGTAAAAATGAGATCTCCTTTCTGCAGCGTAAACCTCTCTGAGAGAAACGATATTACAGTTGGTATATCAAAAATCATGAGGTTCGGATCTCCTTCTTGAACCAATTCCCCGTTTTTATAAGATTCAAATCTGCTACTCATAATTTCATCTAAAGAAAGTTCTACAAAATCGCCCACCGCGGCAGAAAAGTCAAACGATTTAGCCACTTCCCAAGGGTGACGATTGGCTTTGCATTCATCTTGTACATCTCTGGCTGTAAAATCTATTCCTAAACTTACACCTGAGATAAAACTTGGAGCTTGCTCTTTTGATATAGCCTTGCCCGCTCTATCAACCTTAAGTACCAGTTCTGCTTCATAATGTATATTTTTGGAAAATGATGGTAAGTAAAATGGTTTCCCATTTCCTAAAAATGCAGTTGGTGGTTTCATGAAAATCACCGGTGCTTTAGGAAGCGTTCCGTTCATCTCTTCTACATGTGCTACGTAATTTTTACCAATACAGAATAT
>JBLIDB010000015.1:0-35967 GCA_047634015.1 Saprospiraceae bacterium | reverse complement strand
TGTTTCGTTCATAACCGACCATGCAATACTAAAGGCCACAAACATCTCAATTTTTTTTAAATATCCATTAGCAAGAGCCGCAGTTTGTCTGAAAACAGTAGCCAGTTTGTATCCATATTAATCAAAGATTACCATCGGCACAACCAATGTACTTCTCTGTATAATAAATATAATTCGTTTGTCTCCTATAAATGAATTTTTGCTTGGCAAAAACAAACGGGCTCCATGGGTCTAAAGAAGTTGAGGGGTTTTCAATCCATGATTTTATTCTCACTAAAATTGTTTGAATTGAGTCAGTTATATGTACGGCTTAAGTCTTTTCCATTCAAACTTGTAGGAAAGGCAGATGTACGTAAGCATCAATAGTAGACCTATTCCTAAATTAAAGAAAATACTGTCTCCTCGTAATAGATATCCCAGGGCCATGATTGCAATTATCAGAATTACTTGGCGGCACATTGATTGGATTGGATAGTCAATAGGATATTTCTTTCTACCTATTAAATACGCTAAGGCAACCATTGTAAAGTAACAAGCAAGAGCTACCCATGCAGAAGCATCGAATCCTATAATAGGAAGTAGAAGCAGACTTCCGCCAATGGTAATTGCCGCCCCAACAAGAGCGATATATGCCCCATATATAGTATTATCACTTAACTTATACCATATAGATACATTGTAATATATACCCAGAAACAAGTAGGCTAATAGTAAGATTGGAACCAGATATAATCCTTCTCGATATGGCTCAGCTATAAGATGTCCAAAGAGATCTATACCCAAAGAAATAGACAATGTTATAACTCCGGCCACAACGATAAAGAACAATGCGATATCACCATAGAGTGATTTCGAATCTTTGTTTTCTGCATTCTTAAAAAAAAAGGGTTCTGCAGCATAATTATAGGCAGTTGTAAAAAGGGCAAGTAGGGCAGGAATTTTTTGCACCGCTCCATAGATGCCCGCTTGATCTTTATTGATCTCAATGGCTTCACCCAAAAGATACTTCTGTAAAGGCACGCCGAAAAACTGATTTATACCACCTGCAATTCCAACAATTACGAGAGGCCATGCATATAAACCCATTCTTCTCCACATTGCCCAGTTTACTGAGAGTGCGTTTGGTAAATAGTTAATTGCTAATGCGACAAACAAGACTGCACTGGCAATAAGATTACTCGCAAAAACGAATTCAACCGGACCATTTGCAAAAGACAATATACCATCCTGTAATGATGGAAACCATCTCGGGACAACCTCCAGAAAGAATAAAACAAGGGCTATTGTTAGGATGACATTACCAATCTTATAAGTAATGAACTTTCTAGGTTGGTCCATCAACCTTAATTTCGCCATAGGTAGCAAGATCATGACATCCAAGCCTATAATCCAACTAAACCACTTGACATAATAGCCTTTGCCAGGATAAGTCAACCATGTTGCAATCGCTTCCGAGAATATCCAACCCGCCACAACGAGCAAAAGAGAGGATATGACCATTGGCCAGAAAGCGGATTGATATACCTCTTCAAGTTCTTCCGACTTGCGGCCGAAACGGAACAAAGCGGTATCCATTCGGTAAGAAAAAAAGACAATTAGAACGGTAGCGTAAGCATATAGATCAAGGTAAACGGCATAGTCACCAGTATCATTAAGAAGATTGGTGAGATACGTACTAAAAAGTATGAACTGAACGATCCTTGGTAGAATCTGTCCCAATCCGTAGATAACCGTTTGTCCTGCTAATTGCTTAACTAATGACACTGTTGAAAGCTATAAGGTTAATGCACTTCATTTAAAGTTTGAATATAGCCTGAGTCCATAACCCTCTATCAGAAACAATCTTCACATAATATAGTCCTGAACTATAAGATGACATCTCAATCATTGTAGTAGGTGAAGACAATTTGCGCGCTTCAATAACCTGCCCTAATGAGTTGACAAGCTCATAAGCCAATTGCCGATTGCGTAGAGGTGAAGGTATTTCTAAAGATAAGTTCGAAGAAACGGGATTAGGGTACAGCTTAATCTCTTGAAGTGTAACATCTATTGTCGCATTTATCAGAGTTGTTCTAAAAGCAAATACTTCAGAAGTTACATCTGTGCATTTACCTTGCGAAGTTACATTCCAAAAATAGTCTGTATCAACATTTAGTTTAGTAGTTAGATCCAGATCAGGAGTGGTTATTATGGTATCAAGAACAAGATTCATGAGCTCAGTATCTGTTCCGATTTTAATATTGTAGGCAATAGTTTCTCTTGTGCTATTCCAAGAGAAAGATGGTTCTAAATCTACACCCACGAGATTATTTGTAGGAATAGAGAGTACTGGAATTTCCGGAATTTCTTTGGATTCGAAAGCTATAGATACGGTATCTACTCCTAATTCATCACTTGCCAAAAGTTGGAGAATAGAACCAGGAAGCAAATTCTGAGTATTTGTTATAACGATGACAAAGGAGCGAGTTCCAGAACCTGTTACGGGATTCGGGTTAATGCTTATATCATTAGTCGAAGAACCTAAAACTTCTAAAGAAACAGAGCTACTGTATCCTCCAGAGATTGTGCCCTCTATTGCCAAAGACTCCTCTGGAGCTTTCTCGCAAACTTCAATGAAAGAAGGTTCAAGCGAAATCGATCTTTCCACCGGTTCTTCTGTCAGAATACATAATTCTAAAGACCATGAATCAAAAGACCCTCCATCCTCTCGGACATCATCGTATATTGTTAGAGTCCAATCCCCTTTAGCCGATTCGCCAGTTATATCAGATAATGATCCAGCAGGACGCTGTGGTACTTGAGAATTTATAGGACAAGGAGTATTAATAACATCACTTTCTTCATCAAAAGAAACTAAAAAGTCATCAGCATCCTGACATTTAAAGCTAAGGAGTTCCACGATGGACCCACTAGGACTACGGAGTTCCATACTTAGGTCACCGACAAATGTATGTTTACCACGAACATTGATAACATTCACATCAACAACAGAACCTTCCTGCTCTACAGTAATGGTAGACCGAATAGTATCGAGTTCTGTTTCAATAGACTGGGGTAGATCTTCATCATTCAATAGGCTACACGATATATTTCCAGTTGAGAAAGTAAAAAAGGAAGAGAATACCCCAAAACCACAAGAATTTCTTCCTCTTACACGCCATCGGTAAGTCGTATTATTTTTAAGAGATCGTATCGGATAAAGGCTGGCTTCCAGGGTTTCACTAATAACCAAAGATTGAGAATCATCGTCACGGACCTCATAAATCTCTATTTGTGAGGAAGGAGAACTATTCCCCCATATAAGTTCTATGTCATAGCTAACATTTGAAGCGTCATCACGAGGAAAACTTAAAACAGGAAGCGAAGGAAGGCCATTATCTACCTCTATTTTTATGTTTAGTAGGTCTTCCCCTTCACTCGAATTAATCGCAATAATAAGAATACTGGATGTTTGATTGAAATCTTCGGCTAACTCAATAGTTACAATTGCATTGGGGCTCGAGGGTGTTAATTCTTCTTGGGAGAAGATAGCAGAAATATCGTCAGATATAGACTGAATACTAAGTATGGCACCTGATTCATATCCTGATTGAATAGATATTATTGTTTCGGCGACTCGGGATTCTAAAGTACAATATTGAATCGTAGATGATGATGCTCGAATTAAATCCGAACAGGATCTTCCACCAAATGTTAAGACCCCTGTATTATCAGGGTCTAACCATGATTTTAGGTTTGTTTCACGAGTTCCTCCTCCTTCCCACGAAATTGCCAACATACCGAAATCATCATACTCCTCATTTCCGCAAGATGCGGCGCCGCCGTTCAGTTGACCTACGATCAAATTATTGGTTGAAAACAATGGCGCTCCGGAAGATCCCGACTCCGTAGTTCCTTCATCCCAATCCAAAACTCGATAGAACTGGTTTAAAAAATAAGGAGTAGATGGGTTATAATCGAAGCTTATACGCTTTTCTTCTGCCTGCGGGTGATGTACACAAATCGCTGAATCTAAAACATTACCGGTGGCATCCCATCCAGCAAAAAAAGCATCCACTTCAGGCGCAACGGGGTCATCTAATAGAAGAAGTGACATATCGGAGTTATCGTACTCCGATAATAAGGAAACGCCAGAATTAAACATATTTCTTGGTCCATCACCCTGAGCCCCACTTTCTGTTGAGCCAGGAGTCCTGCATGTAGTTTGTTGATAATTCCAATAGACGACCACTGATGCAGCATTATTTTCTGTTACTTCACAATGTTTGGCAGTTAGGAAATAAGGAGTACAATCATTTCTTACATTGTTAATCAGGACACCCGTACAGATTTCTCGACCATTGATGGAATACATACCAACACTATTAATAATATTTCGATACAAATCTATCAGAGCAAATCCTTCTTCTGCGCCACAAGCGACATCTATATTGCAAGAGCCAGATAGTAAGGCACCGAACCCCTGAAAATCGTGATTTACTTCAGTAATCGTAGTCTTAAGAAGAGATGCTTCTTTCGCTGAGACTTGGATTTCGATTATTACTTCATCAAATGGAATAATAGGGGACCACCATTCTCCATGCGTATCGTTGTCTTCCTGAGTTATAGGCCCTATGACATGAGTCTTTTTAAAATCATAGAGAAATAAAGAAGCACTCGAGGGCAGGTGAAAATCTTTAAATGCAAGATTTAGAGAATAGGCCCCTTTAGATTGAATTCGCTGCCTCCAGAGCATCTTCCCATTATCCAAATATTCCCATGTGCCAGCTTCTTGGATGGAAATCTTAGTCCGTATCTCATGTGCGAAATGAAAAGCGCCCTCTTTACCTTCTACTGATCTTTTAGTTGCCAGAAGATTACTGCCTTCAAGTTCTAATTCAACAAGATCTACACTTTCAAGAGGTCCTCCAGATGTAGCCAACCAACTTTTCTGACTCCAGATAGTTAGGTGGCACATTATGAATAATCCTAGCAGCCACACTTCCTTTAATCTCCAATTCATTTCAAATCCGCTGTTAATCTTCTAAATACGTTAATCACTGCATTACGAAGATTAAAGATAATGGAATATTGGAAGCACTTATTCCGCAGATCCATTTTCGATCCAGCACGCAATCATATCAATTGTTGAATCAGAAAGTTTACTTTTTCCTTGAGGCATGCGGTCGAAGCCACTTTCATGTCTGATTGATCCCAAAAACCTGTTCTTGCCACTTTCTGTTTTTACAAGATCGTAAGTACTTAGATCAATCCCATTTGCTTGAGTGCTGCTATTGTGACACCCAGAAGTGGCACAGCTGCCGTCCATTATCGATTTAATGTTCGCAGAATAGGTTGGCGTTTGACCACTACAATCTAATATTGTTCCACCACCCCCAGTCGCTAATTCGTCGTCAGTACAAGAGGTAAGAAATAGGAGAGAACTTACTGTGAAAAGTAATAAAAATGATCTATTCATATTAATTGATTTTTAGTTGACAACAGTAACATCTCCAGAAACCTGAATTTTGCGTCCGTCTTGAGTTAACTTAGCATGGTAGAAGTATACTCCCGGGTTCACTTGTTGGTTATTAAACATACCATCCCAGGCATGGCTGGCATCCTGTGTAGATGTGTTAATTCGGTTATGTATTTGATTGCCCCATCGATCATAAATGCTGAATTGAATTATTGACCAAGGTTGGTTGCCATTAACATTGATCTTAAGCGCATTGTTGTTCGAAGAAGAAGGACTAAATACATTAGCGATGTAATAGGCGGCAGGGATAATACAACTTGGATCATTATTACAGAAAGGGTCTTCACAATCTACCAAACCATTGATGTCATTATCAATACCGTCATTACAGATTTCTTCCAGAACTGGACAGATTAACGGAGGTGTAATTAAAATTGACATTTCTATTATAGGGAAACACAGAGATGTTACATTTCGGAATAAGGGCATATATGTTCCTGCACTTAGAGAATCAAAAGTATTTATTTCTGTATAATTTGTTCCGTCTAAACTCCATTCTAAATTCGAATTAGGGGACTCATAAGACAACGATCCATTATCTAAATCTGGACAATTGTCAGGGCCTATTCCCAAGAGTTGCGAAATAATAGGAATACAATCAATATCAGCGCAATCTATGAGACCATCTCCATCGTTATCGATTCCATCACTACAAGTAGCGTCTGATGATTCTAGGCAGTCAACGGCATTAAGAATAATCAATCCATCAAAAGCACAATCTTGCACATTCCCGCGCTGAACAAGTACGTTATATACACCCGGTTGGAGAGCGGAGAAGATGCTATCAGAACCAAATGTTACTCCTCCATCAATACTATAGCGTACCACTCCAGAGCCTCCCCTAATGACCAAAGATCCTAATGGTGCTTGACAGGTAGGAAAGGTAGGCACTATCGATACTTGCCCTGGGGCACAACCCTCAGTATCACTGCAATCGATCAATCCATTTTCATCATTATCAATACCATCAGTGCAGAGCTTTTGGGTGTTCTCAGAAAGCACAAAACAGGAATTATAGGTTCTATCTGGAATAATATCAATCAGCGTACCGTCATCCACATTAACATATATGAGTCCCCCCGCCCATTCTTGCATAAAATTAGGTGGAATAGAAAGCGAAGACTCTAATTCAGGGCTACTAAAATTCAGCTGCATACAGGTAGTAGGATCTATTATATCATCTATTTTAAGATCAAAACAGATACCAATAGTTGATTCCCAACTTCCAAGACTATCAAGTCTGGTTCGAGCGGTGTCGAATATAGCTGCTTGGTCTAAAGAGGTAAGGTTCAATCGAATAAACCCTAAAGAATCTCTATATGGAAGATCGGATTTTGCGGTAGACGAAATATCGGTATTGATACCGTAATCGTAAAGAATATCATTCAAGAGGAGCGTATCAGAACGATAACAAGCAACGCGAGCATCATAGAGCATAATAATGTTGAATGATCCTAATATCCATTCTACTTCATTCGCACTTGATATTTGAAGGTCATAGCATGCAACTCTTGCTGTAGTATCTACATCCCTGAGAGACATGCGAGCATTAAACGCATTATTGGTCTGCCCGAAGCTTAGTTGGGAAGTACCCCAAAGCAATAAAAAACAAAGGAGAAGTCTCCACTCCATAAGATTGGACTTACCGTTCATGACAAGTAAGCTAACCTTCTATAGAAATTAAATATTGTAGTATACCTACAGGAAATATTCAACTATTGCTCAGCGGCCTCTCTCGCAAGCCGTGCAGCTTTGAAGCTCATGATGAATGCAACCATGGCCAATATACCTGTTACGATAGGGGCAATCGTTCGAACGAGGCTTATTCCTCCAGTATCAATCGCTTTAGGTAGTCTCATGCCAAGCATGGCTAATAGAATCAATAAAGTAAGAACTACAGCGATGTGAGCAATCACTTTATTTTCAGTTTTCACACCATTCGCGCATAGAAGAAGAGCAACGCCAAAAGCTACAGGAATAAACGCAGTATATGAAGCCGTTTCGAAATAGCCCCAAAGGCCCATAATGATTAATACTGCAGCGTTGAGAAGATTGGCTTGTGGAGCTTTCATTTTATTCAAATTTTTTCTTAAAAGTACTCAATGAAAACCAGAAGTATCTATTTCAGGAAGATCAAGTTCTTCTTCAAGCTCTATTTCGTCAAATTCATCAAGATCTATTTTTTCGTCAAGCCTTGTGCCTCGCTCTTCTTCGGGATCCCGCTGCTTATATCTTGTGCAGTCTACTAAATCTCTAAATCCTGGAGGAGGAGGAGCGAATGAAGCTTTGGTATTAAAGTCAATCTCCTCGCTCGCTTCAATTTTTTGCATAAAATTTTGAAAGACAGGTCTTGCCATTACGAAGCCCTGACCGTCATCAAGTGTGTAGAATCGCACCCATTTTTCATCTCCACCGACCCATACACCAGTAACTAGATTGGGCGTGATTCCCATAAACCAACCATCCGCATAATCATTCGTTGTTCCTGTTTTTCCGCCAGCGGGAGTCTTTATACCAACCTTAAATCCACCACCGACATTATTGCGTAGCATATCTACGATTACCGAATTATAGAGTTGATTGATTGCTCGCCTCTGAATCGGACTGCTTTGATATATTATCTTGCCATTTTTATCTTCTATACGATTTATGAAAGTAGGTTCTGTATAAATTCCATCATTTGCGAAGGTTGTATATGCTCCTGTCATTTCTAAAACGGATAGATCCACGGAGCCAAGAGATAATGAAGGAACTTCGGGCACTACAAGGCGACCATCATTGATCCGCTCGTATTTGTCAATCCCTACGTTATGCAGCAGATCTCTAATCGGCGCCATCGTCCCCAATTCTTTGACCAGTCTAATAGTTATAGAGTTCTTGCTGTAGAGTAACCCTTGATAGAGATTATATAGATTCTGAGTAAAAGTGCCGTTTGCATTGGATGGCGACCATTCCGCATCGACATGCAGATCCGCATCTCCAGGAGCAATCGTATATTGTATATCACTATATTCTTGACATGGGGAAATCCCCTGCACTCCAATAGCAGTGACATAAACGAATGGTTTAATAGTAGAACCTACTTGCCTTCTCATTGTAACATGATCATATTTAAAAGTAGTATGATCTGGTCCACCTACCCAGGCTTTGATCTCTCCAGTCTTAGGGTCCACAGACAATAATCCTGCTTGTAGATGACGCAAGTGATAGATGATTGAATCTTCTCGAGACATTCTCTCAACCTTCTTTCTACTTTTTGAATAATCAAAAACAGTAGCATCAATTTCTTCTTTTAGCGTTTTTTCAAGTTCTGCTGCAAAGGCAGCCCAACTTGTTTTTATCTCGTTCCATAGACCTGACGCAATTAGCTTTTTGAACTGCCCCTGCTTCGAACCTTCTATAGAGTTAACATAAGATGCATCCTTAATCAGCTTTCTAATAGTAGGTTCCTTAAGTTGTAATTGATATTCCTTTTCAGATTTCGCACTTAAATCTTTAAAATACTTTTGGTATCCCCCGCGGTAAAAGTCTGAATCCCTCACTCGGCGATTTACAGAAGCCAATCTTAGATCTACTTGATGTTTTTCCGCTTCAAACGTGATAGGATCCATTCCTCGCCATCTATTCCAGTATCTTTTCTGGAGGGACTTGAGGTGTTCGAATACGGCTTCTTCTGCTAATGTCTGATATCGAGCATCAATTGTCGTATAAATTTTTAGGCCGTCTCTGTAGATGTCATATGTACCACCTTCTGGTTTGTGATAATCTGGCTTCAACAATAAGGATTTGAGCCATTTCGTAAGTTCCGCTCTAAAGTATGGTGCAATACCTTCACTTTGGTTTCCACGATGGAACGCCGACATATCTATTGACTGATTCACAAGGCTATCTCTTAAGACATCATAGATCTTATCATTTCGAACCATTTGATTTAGAACAACGTCTCTTCTATTTTGCGTTCTTTCTGGAAAGCGGATAGGGTTGAAGTACGCAGGGTTTTTCAACATCCCAACAAGAACGGCAGCTTCTTGAATATCGATGTCTTTTTGATCTTTTCCAAAATAAATCTGAGCTGCAGATTGTATACCATGCGCACCATTGATAAACTCAAATTTATTGAGATACATAGCCATGATTTCACCCTTGGTATATCTTTTCTCAAGTCTGACAGCAGTAATCCATTCTTTGAATTTTATAGATGCAAGAGTCATCGCGCGATCTATAGATGACTTGCCTCTAAGACTTTTTCTCTGAAAGAGGAGCTTGGCTAATTGTTGGGAGATGGTACTTCCCCCCCCACTATTCCCTTTTTGCAATAAAACAGACTTAATAGCAACCCTTATAAGGGCCCTTAAATCTATCCCTGAATGGTTGTAATATCTCGCATCTTCAACACTCAATAAAGCATTGATAGCATTTGGGGAGAGATCTTTGAAGTCGACAAATTCACGATTTTCGATGTAATATTTACCATAGGAGATTCCTTGTGCATCATAGATAACCGATGCAAGATCGTATTGAGGATTTTCTAACTCTTGAAATCCGGGAAGATCGCCACGAGAAACACTCCAGAGAATAAGTGCTCCACCTATAACAGCAGCAATAGCACCCACCCAAAGAAAGCGCGCAAACCACTTCAACCAAGTCCTTTCTGTTGTTGATGACCAAATTCGATCTAACCACCTGTAGACCTTGTTCTCCTTATAACTCATTGCGCTGCAAGATATATCAAAGCTATAGTTCTAACCTTAATAAAAGCGAAGACTATTATTATGATACGATGTTCTGTATGGATATTATACCTTTATGGACAAATTGATACATACATGAAGAAGCGATTATTTCTCAAAAATTCATCGATAGCTGCTGTTGGCCTTGTTGCAGCACCATTTATAGGTTGTAAGACCGAAAAAAAAGAGAGTATCGCAAGTGAGACCCTTCAATATAGAACCGATTTTATCTTGCCGGAATTGGGGTTTTCTTTTGATGCTATGGAGCCTAATATCGACGCGCAGACGATGGAAATACACCATGACAAGCACCATGCTGGATATGTCAGAAAATTGAACGCGGCACTTAAGGCCTCAGAGGTTAGAGGAAGTTCTATAGAAGAAATTCTTGCGAATGTTTCAGATAAGGATACTGGAGTCCGCAATAATGGTGGCGGACATTACAACCATAGTCTGTTTTGGTCTAATATGTCTCCCAAGGAAGCTGGAATGCCCAAAGGAGATTTAGCGGATGCTATCAATTCGGCTTTTGGTAGTTTTGACACCTTCAAAGAACAGTTTAGTACTGCTGCAAAAACCAGATTTGGTTCAGGTTGGGCATGGTTGTCCAAAGGAGCGGAAGGAAAACTTTTTGTTTCATCAACACCCAACCAGGACAATCCATTAATGTCTGGAATTGTTGAAAAAGTCGGTACACCTATACTCGGTATTGATGTTTGGGAACATGCTTACTACCTAAATTATCAGAATCGTAGAGGAGACTATGTTGCTAATTTCTTCAATACGATAAACTGGGACGCTGTTGCCAAAAGACTAGCATAAATACTCCGACAATCATTCAAAAAATCGAATGAGATACCTTGTAATTATTTTTCTTTTTGGGATGTTATTACTGTGCCGTAATAATGCTACTGGTCAGGTGATCCACTCAGGTCAAAACATAGCTTTAAAGAATAAAGTTGGTTTAAATGCTTTTTCTTTTAATAAGCTACTAAGTGCAGATAGTATCGACATTTTTGGACTTTTGGATTATAGTTCTGATCTAGGATTCGATGGTGTGGACCTAACAGGTTATTATTTCAAAGGCTATCCCGAGCCCCCATCTGACGAGTATATTTATAGTGTTAAGAAAAGGGCATTTAAACTTGGATTAGATATTTGTGGTACAGGAGTGAAAAATGACTTTTGCAATCCTGATGCTGAAGTGCGGAAACAGACCATAGAACTCACCAAAAAATGGATCTTGGTTGCTCAGAAGCTTGGAGCTCCAGCTATCAGAGTATTCCAAGGAAGTGAAACTTCACCCAATCATTCATGGGATGAAATGGCGGGTTGGGTGTCAGATGCCATAAGAGAATGCGCTGATTTTGGAAAGCAACACGGAGTTATGATCGAAGTCCAAAATCATAACAGTTTTCTAAAAACAGCGAAAGATGTCCATAGAATTATGGAGATGATAGATCATGAGTGGGTGGGTTTGATGCTTGACATTGGCTCATATAGGACTGCCGATCCGTATAAGGATATTGAGGAGACAATACAGTATGCTATAAGTTGGCAACTGAAGGAAAATGTATTTGTCAATGGCGAGAGAAGAGAAGTGGACCTTGAGAAAATAAAACGGATCATCCTCAATTCTGAATATAAAGGATACTTACCTATAGAAACACTTGGTGAAGGAGATCCGTATAAAAAGGTGGACAAATTTTATCGGGATATCATTGAGATACTTAAATAAAGTTTTATCAAGAGCGTTGAACTATTTCTTTTTTTATTGACTTTACCAAGCTCGGCCCCTTATAGATCAGACCAGAATAGACTTGTATAAGACTTGCTCCAGCTTGAATTTTGTCTATTGCAGCTTTACCAGAATCTATTCCACCCACGCCAATTAATGGTAATGAAGTTTTTGAATGAACGCTTTTCAAAATTTCTGTCGATAATTCTTGAACGGGTCTCCCACTAAGGCCACCATTACCGATTTTTTCTACTAGGGCTGCATCACTTGTAAGTGGAGATCTTCTTATAGTAGTATTTGTGGCTATAATTCCTTCGATTCCTTGCTCTTCAACTATTTCTATCACATCATCGAGCTGCCCTTCCGTCAGGTCAGGGGCTATTTTCAATAAGATTGGGCGTTGAGTTTTTTCTTGCTTTCTTCTATTCACTAGTGCGGATAAAATCTTTCGCAAAGGTTCTTTCTCTTGGAGTGAGCGCAGACCAGGGGTATTAGGAGAACTAATATTCACTACGAAATAGTCAACATAAGGATATAGTTTCTCAAAACAAATTAAGTAATCCTTATAGGCATCTTCGTTAAGAGTATCTTTATTTTTCCCTATGTTTCCACCTATTATTAGACCGCTCTTTTGTAGTTTTTTGAGTTGATTGACTAAGAAGTCTACACCCTCATTATTGAACCCCATTCGGTTGATTACCGCTTCGTCTTCCACTAGTCTGAAGAGTCGAGGTTTCGGATTACCAGTTTGTGGCCTTGGGGTAACCGTACCTACTTCTATAAATCCAAATCCGAGAGAACTCATGGCCTTGATATACTTGCCATCTTTATCAAACCCTGCTGCTAAGCCTACTGGGTTTTTAAATTTCAGCCCCCAGAGTTCTTTTTCAAGTCTACTATCTTCGAATTTGTAGAAGCTTTTGAAAAGCCCATTAATTATAGGGATTTCAGAAATAAAATTTGTTAAACGTGTGGTTAGGTGGTGTGCTCTTTCTGGGGAAAACCGAAAGAGAATTATTTTCAAGAGTGAATACATAGTGCTAAGATATAACCTCGAGTTCTTTTTGAAGTTTTTCGAGGTCTCTAATCAAGAGCCTTTTGCGATCAAAGGTTAGTATATTCTCTCCCTTTAATTCATTAAGGACGGAAGTTACAGTTTGGCGCGAAGTGGCAGTAAGATTTGCGATTTCTTGGTGGGTTATAAATTTTCTGACTACCCATTCATACCCTACGCGTTGTCCTTTCTTCTCAACCAGATCCAACAAAAATTCAATAATCCGACTTCTACTATCTTTAAAAACCAGGGACTCTAACCGTTTCTCCATCTCCACAGCTCGATTCCCAATAAGCTTCATAAGATAGTAATAGAGTTTATTATGCTCAATAAAGAGAGATTTCATTTCTTCTCTTGACATAGAGCATAATTCGGTTTCTTCAATCGCTTGTGCGAAATCCCTACGTTTTTCTTCTCCTAATATGGCCTTTTCACCAAATATTTCACCAATACCCAAGATCGCCTTGGTTACCGTTCGAGAGTCATGGTTCTTCGTGCCTATCTTAATCCTACCCTTCGTGATCAAGTAGAGTTTATCAGAAGCTTCGTCTTGTTTAAATATGTAATCGTTCTTCTTGAAAACGTTATGATCTTGAGATCGATTATCGATTTTATCAGGACAAAAAATTCCCTGAGCATCAATATTTTCAAGGTACCCTACAGATGACGTCATAAAATACAATTTACTCCCTTGTAGCAAATAATGCTATAAAATTAGGGTAAAAGAAAAGATTCCAGCATTCTTTTGATAACAAGAAGCTTTGGTCTATGTTCATCAACAAGCATTCCCTAACAGATCATAGTAAAGCACTATGTGTAATTGGCGCATTTTGTGCAGGTTAAGGGCGAACCAGAGCTTCTAATGAACCTTGACCTTCTTGGAATCCATACGAACCAAGTTATTGCTTTTAACAATCAGTGTAGCTGCTGTGTTGGCTTTGAAAGGACAATGTCCAGACCAATGATGGGCGGCCACTATAACGGGAAAAGCTTACGTAGATGACCTTGGCGTCAAAGCTATCTATGGAAACTACACGAACCTAAGAGAGGGTCAGCATGTAAATGATGGAAACCTCTATTTCTTTGGTGATATAACGAATGATGGTTATTTCGGAGATGGTTTTGGTAAGGAATACATAAAGACTTGTGGAAATCAAGAAACACTCATAACGGGAAATGGTGGAACGGAATTTAATAACCTTGAAGTAGACAATACTTCAGGTGTTGATATCAAGCACCATATTCGGATTAAATCTAATCTCACTTTCAAAAATGGGATTCTCAATACAGATAGATCTACAGAATCCCATCGTGTCACATTTTATGAAGAAGCAACTTATAAGCGTTCTTCGAATTCAAGACATGTCAATTGCACAATTGCGAAACAAGGAAAAGGGACTTTTGTGTTTCCTACGGGCGACGGAGATCACTTATCAGCTTATAAAAATCAAGGCAGAACAATCTTTTGATTTTTTCTCCGTAAAATATTCTTCTCTGGAATTAGGCTTTTTAGAATGGGTCCAAGGCGGACAATTTCCAGCACTTGTGAAAGGTTATAATCTCCAAAAAGTCCAAGATCGGGAGTATTGGAAATTAAAAGGGGCTCAAGCCACGAGAGTAACTCTTTATTGGACGAGCTTTAGTGAGGTGAATGAGCTTACTGATAATATAGATAATCTGGTTGTGGTCGCTTGGGATGGTGATAAATGGGTAAATCTCGGAAGAACTGAGGTGTTATCTTTTTTAGGGACAGGAACGGTTACTTCGAGGCCATTTATTCCGAATCAATATAGTGCATTGACCTTCGGAATAGCGGATACTGACCGAGACGGGTATGCTGATGGTGCAAATGAAGACCCTTTAGATCCATGTATTCCTGAGGGAAGTTCGCTTGTATGCCAGAATAGAATATGTGTAGAAGTTCATGCTTCCGTATACTTAGAAGGGGCTATGCATAATGGAGGAATCAGCAGTTACACCAGTACCATGAGCACAAGAATAAATGACTTTGGTTACTTACCAAGAGAAAAACCAAAAACACTTCTCTGACAAGCCACAAATGCGGGACAACCGTATTTCACGGAACCATGGAATTATGATGGATTTGAAGGATAAAACTTTGGTGAGAATGGAATCGGTGAAAAGTATTCCTACGATTCCGATATTGTCGATTGGGTTTTGGTAAGTCTCCGAACCACAGAAGCGGTATCTACTAAATATTTGTCAAAAAGCCGCGCTCCTAAAATCAATTGGAGAAATTATTTTCATAGAATATTTTGATTACTGTGAATATTCTGAGACTGAATATTATCTTATTATAGAACAGCGTAATCACCTTCCTGTAATGACTCCTAATCCAGTTCCGGTGGTAGATGGTGTCCTTCAATATGATTTTAAAGCCAATCAATCGTATACGAGATTGTTAGGAAGTGGTCAAAAGGAAGTACTGCCTGGGATATTTGCCATGTTTGCGGGCAATGGTGACCAGACAACCGGCCCAGAATCATCTCGAGATATTAATTCTAAAGATTTTGCAAGATGGACCGCAGATAACGGAAAACACTCAGGATACTATTTCCAAGATTACGATTTAAGTGGTGATGTGAACGTTCATGATCAAGCTTTATGGCTTCAGAACAATGGAACCTTTACAGATGTAGAGCGCTAATCTGCCATATACTAGTGCAAACCACGATAGCGTTTTCGATGTTTTACCATTGATTATAGCGTTTTAAGTGTTAATAACCACCTTATAGCGTTTTAAGTGTTAATAACCACCAATTTTGACTTTAAGAGTTGATTAATTATCCCATCCAACCTATCTTCGGAGTGCGCCCCTAAGAGAAATCAAAGGCGACAGACATAATCCTAACAATTGTTCATTCAAACTAAATGAACTGCTATGAATGTATTTAATAATTCTTTTGCCTTTTTTTTGTTGAGTCTTTTATGCTTCTCGTATAGCTCCAATTTGCGAGCAAATGAGGAAGTAATTACAGAAATCATTCTTATAAATGGTTTTGCAGAATTAGTAGATATCAATCCTAACGGAGATGTACTACAGAGATATTTGTCTATTCCTGATTATTTTTCTTCTGGAAGAAGTCATAAGCGAACCCTTAGGGAAAGTTTGGCTAAGGCCAAATTATTTGGAAATTCTTCAGAAGAAGAAAGCTATATAGAAACGATGGGTTATAAGGCACCTCGGGAGTGTCGACAAGCATTGATGAAGAGAGCGGATAAGGAAGACTTGGTCCTATACGTCAATTCGTTTGGAAATGAAGTAGGCTACTCAAGTTTGAATAAAGAGACTAAGAATCAATTCGAAGACACTTCTCATGGAAAGTTTTCAATAAGTGGTCATGATAAGAATCGAATTGCCATAAGAAGGCAGCGAACAATAGTCTATAGTCGTTTTAAAGATGTTGAGCTGAGGTTCAGATCAACAAATCGAACCTCTAAGGCGACAATTGGTGTATGAAAAAACTATCATTTTAATTCGAATTTAGTCTTAGAGGTTCTTTTTCTTTTTTAATTGTCTGATAGATTTTCTTTAACAGACTCCATAGTAGTGATAAACTTAGTCCAAAATTCGGAGAATAAGTTTTTGAAACCTTCAAAAACCCAGTCGCTCTCTTCACTAATCTTAATAAGATAGTCATAAAGCGTTGACTCAGAAGCGAAGCCCTCATTTATTACCTTTAAGTTGGTAAGTAAGACAAGGAGTAACCCTATGCAGAAAGAAAACACGAATCCTAATAATACACCACCAGCTATTTGATTAATAAAATTAAGCTTGATTGCTTTTAGCAGATCTTCCATCTTATCTCCGATAAATCTGAGCAACAGCATTACAACAAAAAAGACAATTAAGAAACCTAGAATGAATTCAAATGCTGGATTCAAATTGACGGCATCTTGAAGGTAGTCGATCAATATGGGAGAGAATTTAAGTGCGACAACAAGTGCAACTAGAATACTTAAAGTATCCACCACAGTATTAATGAGGCCATTGCTGTAGCCACGGTAAAAACCATATGTAATTATAAGAGCAGCTATTAGATCAAGAATCATAAGGGTGATGTTTAAAGGCCCGAAGATAATTTTAATCTCTATTAATAAGCTTGGGTATAAGACGATCTGATCAAATCCGTAGACATGGGACAAATATATTAATATAACTAATGCATTCATTTGCAATGAGTTAGCTATTCTAAACAAGTGATTTAAAAAGCTAAAAAGTATTATCTTTGCAGCCCTATTGGAGAAAGCTATCATTATGAGCAAGAAAAGAGTGTTGTACGTTACCCAAGAAATGAGTCCATATACTGCACTCACGGAGATTTCCGGAATCCTTAATCAATTAGCACCGCACGTCTATAATAAAGGACTTGAAGTTCGTGTCTTAATGCCGAGATACGGTGTTATTAATGAAAGGAGACATAGATTACATGAGGTTGTAAGATTATCTGGAATGAATATTATCGTTGATGATGATGATTTTCCATTGATTATTAAGGTCGCTTCATTACCAGGATCTAGAATGCAAGTATATTTTCTAGATAATGAAGAATTCTTCAAGCGTAAGTACATTTTTGATGATGAAGATGGAACTCCATTTGAGGATAATGCTGATAGAATGGTATTTTTTTGCAAAGGAGTAATGGAGACTGTCAAGAAATTTGGCTGGGCACCGGATATCATTCATTGCAATGGTTGGATGACAAGTTTAGTCCCGATGTATCATCAAAAACTTTATAAGTCAGACCCTATCTTTCAAGATGCGGCCATGATCTATTCTGTGGGCTCTAATTCATATGCAGATACTTTTAGTACTGATTTTTTTGCGAAAGCAATGATAAATGATTTAGAAGAAGCAGACTTAGCAGATTACCGCAATGGTGACGCAATAACACTCCATGAAGGAGCGATTAAACATGCGGATGGTATTATTGTTGGAAGCGAATCATTACCGCCAAGCGTTCAAGATGCAGTAGATGCTACTGATAAACCAAAGTTAACTCATGACAATGAGGAGTTCTTGGCGCAGTATATTGAGTTTTATAATTCCTTTATAGAAGAAGAATAATCACATTTGAAGAAAAATACGAGTTTTCAGCTGCTAAGTATCACGTGCTTCGTGCTGCTGTTTATGTCTTGTTCTGATGACACTGAAGTAGGCTATGGTCTATTAGAAGATGAAGATCTAGAGATTCAGTTTAAAGATGATATTGAGCTTATCGCCAAGACTATAGATCGCGGACCCATTAGGACTTATTCTTTTGGTCAAGCTACTTTAGCCTCGATAGTGCTTGGAGAAATGAATGATCCTGATTTTGGAAAATTAAGATCTGAAATATATTTTTCTCCGTCATTACTGACAAATTTCCCTCAGGAATTTGCGGGAGGAATATATGACTCTCTCATATTTACAATTAGAATTGATTCAAGTCTATCTTATGGGTCTTCTGTAGCAGAGCATAATATTAGTATCCATAAACTTATTAGTCCTATTGTGGACGACACGCTTAATTCTTCTCAGTTTTTCCCAGTTGAATCAGACCTATTGGGCTCTGTCTTTGGCGTAATTCCGAGTCGGATAGATAGTGTCACTGTTCCCGATGGCCTTTCTGATACAAGTACTATAAAACTCAAAGATATTATACGCATTCCTTTGAATGATCGATTTGGAAGATCTTTGTTTGTTGATACAGCTGCCCATACATCAACTACACTGATAAGAGAAAGATTTGCTGGATTTCGTGTTTCGGATGAAACAGAGAATAGTGTTTTTGGAGTAAGAAATACAAGCTACATCACCTTATATTATCACGATGCTGAAGGGAATTTCAGAGAGTATATTTACTACTTGAATGGGGGCCCTTTGACTCCACATATCACGCATGATTATGCAGGAACACCTGTTGAAACATTATTAGATGTTCCGGTAAGCGAATCAAGTTACTTATACCTAGAGGGAATATCTGGAACCGATGTCAGTATTGATATTAGTGGTCTACGAGAATTAGATAACATCCTCATCAATCATGCATCATTAGAGTTCTACTTAGTGGATGATGAGGGAAGAGATACGTTACTTTATCCGAGTGCACAAAACCTATTCCTTCAGAAAGAAGGGGATTTCGGGCTTATAGATATAGAGGATGTAATTATCGCAACAAGTTTCGTTGGGGACTTACGCCACTTCGGAGGCTTTATGGAGGAAGATACCGAGAAGAATAAAATAAAATATGAGATGAATATTACAACACATCTTATTGACGTTTTAAATGGAAGAGAAGGGGATATATTATATCTGAGAATAGCAAATAAAGTAAATAACCCAGCGACAGCCGTACTTTATGGACCAAATCATCCCCAATTCCCAGCAAGGTTAAAACTGACGTACACCAAATCTTAATTTACATTTATGTGTGGTATTGTTGCTTACTTGGGACACCAGAAAGCAGTTCCGTTTCTACTTGATGGTCTATCAAGATTAGAGTATCGTGGCTATGATAGTGCCGGCATAGCGATAATAGAAGACTCAGAACTCCATGCTTTTAAGAAGAAAGGCAAAGTAATCGAGCTTCGAAAGCATATCGGAGATCAAGAATTATCCTCAAATATTGGTATTGGCCATACCAGATGGGCTACCCACGGTCAGCCCAATGATATTAATGCGCATCCTCATACATCTATGGATGGAAAGATTAGCATAATACATAATGGTATCATCGAAAATTATCAGACGCTTAAGAAGGCGTTGGAAGAAAAAGGATATAAATTTCAAAGCGAGACAGATACGGAAGTAGTCGTTCATCTTATTCAAGAATATAAATCTCATGATGGAATAGGAACGCAAGAAGCGTTGCGACTGGCACTAAATAAAGTCGTTGGTGCCTATGCGATTGTACTTATAGATCAAGATTCACCTGGTACTTTATTTGCTGCAAGAAAAAGCAGCCCCATGGTATTCGGAATCGGAGAAAAGGAATATTTTTTAGCTTCTGATATTGCACCAATATCTCAGCATACAAATCAATTTATCTTTTTAGAAGATGAACAGATGATTCGTATAGAGAAAAATGGTGATTATACGCTTACGAATCTCGATAATATAGTTGTAGAAGGGACCATCACCGAGATGGATATAAAATTGGAAGAGTTAGAGAAAGATGGTTATCCCCACTATATGTTGAAAGAGATCTTCCAACAGCCGAAGACAGTTCGGGATAGTATGCGGGGGCGTATCAATACAACAGAGGGTTGGGTGTCAGTAGGTGGATTGACCCAGCAGATGATTAGAATGGCACGAGCAGATAGAATGATTTTTGTCGCATGTGGTACATCGTGGCATACTGCGTTAATCGCAGAATATCTGTTCGAAGACTTAGCGAGAATACCATGTGAAGTAGAATACGCTTCGGAATTCAGGTACAGGAACCCTATACTAGAAGATACAGATGTAGTATTAGCAATATCACAATCAGGTGAAACTGCTGATACATTGGCTGCGCTGGAGTTAGCAAAACAAAGAGGAGCGCTTACTTATGGAATCGTCAATGTTATAGGATCTAGTATCGCACGGATAACGGATACCGGTTCTTATACTCATGCAGGACCAGAAATTGGTGTTGCCTCAACTAAGGCATTTACAAGTCAATTGACTGTCTTGACATTGATGGCCATCCAATTAGGACGACAAAAAGAAACGCTCTCTCAGAATCGATATATAGACCTTATAAATGCACTTGAGGCGATCCCAAAGAAAATTGAATATATTTTCAGACAGAATGAAAAGATCAAGTATATAGCTGGTGAGATTAAAAGCGCCAGTAATGCACTTTACTTAGGAAGAGGCTATAACTTCCCCGTAGCGTTAGAAGGCGCATTGAAACTCAAGGAGATTTCGTACATTCACGCCGAAGGATATCCTGCTGCTGAGATGAAGCATGGACCGATTGCATTGATCGATCTTTATATGCCAGTAATCTGCATAGCTACCAACATGAGTTCTTATGATAAAATCATAAGTAATATTGAAGAAGTCAAAGCGCGCAAAGGTGTTGTTATCGCCATTATAAATGAAGGAGATACCCGCATAAAGGAAATAGCCGATTATTATATTGAAATACCAGAAACCCCAGAAGCACTAACACCTTTGTTATCAGTGGTGCCGCTTCAATTATTAGCATATCACATAGCAGTGATGAGAGGATGCAACGTGGATCAACCACGAAACCTCGCCAAATCAGTAACAGTAGAATAGAATGGAAGAAACATTAGCCATGGAATATAATTCTCAGAAAGGAAATCTTGTCATTTCTGAGTATGGACGGAATATCCAAAAAATGATCTATGCCGTCCGCGAGATGGAAGACACTGAAAAGCGCCAAAGATTGGCGGAAGCAATTGTTGGTCTTATGCACCAAATGAGTTCGGGAGATCGTAATAATCCTGACTATCGTCAGAAGTTATGGAGACATTTATTTCGGATTGCCGACTATAAGTTAGAGGTAGAAGCACCAGAAGGAATAGATATATCGCCGGAATCCAATGATATAAATGTTCAACCGATTAGCTATCCGGATGGGGTTAGAAAGAATCGTCATTACGGTAAATATGTGCAGGTTTTAATAGAGAAGGCTTTAGGAATGGAGCCTGGTGAGAAGAGAGATGAATTTACCATGATCATCGCTTACTATATGAAACTAGCCTATCGCACCTGGAATCGAGAGCACTTCGTAAGTGATGAAGTGATTAAGCAAGACCTGCTGAAGATGTCTAAAGGAGAATTGGCGCTAGGATCCGATGAGACAATCGAAGTGAATGTACCAATGCCGAGTAGACATTCCAATACCAGAGGTCGTAACAATGGTCGCAATAATGTCAGGAATAACAATAACCGAGGCCGGAATAACAATAATAACCGAGGCCGGAATAACAACAATAATCGAGGACGTAAGAGATAATAGATACAGACGAATCTCTATTCTGTAGATAAACCACCTGTTTAATGAAGTTAATTTGCTGCAAGCGTAGAGTTTGTGGCAATTTCTCGTTGGGAAACCTCATTTAGTTAAAAGTCAGAATTCAAGAATTTATGTCAGTTGCCAATTCATTTAGAGTCATAGGAGGAAACACTATGTCGGGCGATATATATCCCCAAGGAGCAAAAAACGAAGCACTTCAAGTAATATCGGCTGTTATGCTTACGGATCAGAAGGTCACGCTTACCAATGTGCCTGATATTTTAGATGTTCGAAGACTTATAGAATTGTTGAAGGGACTGGGTGTTAACATTAATCGCCTGAATGCTAATGATTATGAATTCCAAGCCGCAGATATAGATCTTAATTATCTCGCTAGTGAAGAATACCAAAAGACGGCTAAGCGGATCCGCGGTTCTGTAATGTTAATGGGACCCATGATCGCCAGATATGGTAAAGCTTACATGCCGAAACCTGGTGGGGATAAGATAGGAAGACGAAGACTCGATACGCATATCAATGGATTCAACAAATTGGGAGCTACATTCCAATTTGACAAAGAACGCGATAGCTATTATATCGGTGGAGAGAACCTTAAAGGAACCTACATTTTAATGGAAGAGATTTCGGTCACAGGTACCGCCAATATTCTAATGGCAGCTTCATTGACTCCAGGAGAGACAACAATTTATAATGCCGCTTGTGAACCTTATCTCCAGCAATTGTGCAAGATGCTTACCGGCATGGGAGCCAAAATAGCAGGAGTAGGCTCTAATAAATTGATCGTAACTGGTGTAGATCGACTTGAAGGAACATCCCTGGAAGTAATGCCAGATTTTATAGAGATAGGAAGCTTTATTGGGCTTGCAGCTATGACACAATCTGCCATCAGCATTAAGGGTGCTGGAAAGGCCGACCTTGGTATTATTCCTAATGTATTCCGAAGTCTTGGGGTAGAATTAGAATGGAGAGGAGAAGACCTTTTTGTTCCAGCACAGGAGATCTATGAAGTCCAACCGTTTATTGACGGCTCAATTCTTACAATTTATGACTCGCCATGGCCAGGATTTACACCTGACCTTATAAGTATAATTCTCGTAATGGCCACTCAAGCTAAAGGAAGTGTCCTAATCCATCAGAAGATGTTTGAAAGTCGACTCTTCTTTGTGGATAAATTAATAGATATGGGCGCCCAGATTATTCTCTGTGATCCACATCGCGCGACAGTGATTGGCCTTGCTCGCCAGCATAAACTCCGTGCGATAGAAATGACTTCACCAGATATTCGTGCAGGTGTTTCCCTGCTAATTGCTGCTTTGAGTGCGGAAGGGACAAGCATAATCCACAATATTCAACAGATTGACCGTGGATATCAACACATCGATACTCGACTCAATGCTATAGGTGCTCAGATAGAACGTGTTCATATATAATTTAGGAATTAGACGAAGATGAAACCAAGATCACAAGTGGAACTATTGTCTAACCTTACCAATCTTGCATCAAAAGATAAAAAAGCTACAAAGAAGTTTTTTACAAGACTCAAAAAGCGTCCTCCTCGCGATCTTGATAGTACTGTTGTAGGCCTACATCGCGAAGTTTTCTCCGAGATCGATTGCTTACAATGTGCGAACTGTTGTCGTACTACCAGTCCTATAATTCGGGATAAAGATATCGATAGGATGGCTCAGCATCTACAAATTCGGCCTGCCGCATTAGTTGATCAACATATGCGTCTTGACGAAGATGGAGACTACGTTTTTCGAGGAGCGCCATGTCCATTTTTGGGGTTGGATAATTACTGTAGCATATATGAAGCTCGCCCAAAAGCTTGTAGAGAGTATCCACATACAGATCGAAAGAACTTTCATCAGATCCTGGACCTCACACTTAAAAACACTAGTGTATGTCCCGCCACCTATAGGATTGTTGAGAGGCTGCGAGCGCATTATTAGTAATTTTTAACCTTTCAGTGATTGCACCAAAGCATTCTATTTGTGACCCAGAAGATGTATTGCCGCGGCTATTAATTCAATGCTTTCGGCTCCTTCTAATTTTCCGAAAGTGTTAATTGCTAATTCCGTTTTATAGAGTGGTAGCTGAGTTATGACCTGGGCATTAAGAGCCGTTAAGGACCAGAGCAAGGATTGCATTGCTTTTTCTCCTCGAGGGGCATAGGGAGTATATGTGATCGGAAGTACAGCCTTCCTATCCATCTCTCCAGAGGTAGTAAGCCATTCTAACGCATTTTTTAGAACAGCTGGAATGTTAAAAATGTAAACAGGCGTACTAATTATAATAGCATCAGCTTTAAGGACAGTATTACGCCAATTAAATACAGCGGCTGGCAAAGGGTGATGATCTAAGCCAGGAACGAATATAGGTAAATCTAAAAGGCCTTTGTATACACTTCCTTCTAGCCCAAAATGCTGGTAGATTGCTTCTAATAACTGCGTATTCGAAGACACACTGCGAGGGGACCCTGAAATAGATAAGATATTCAATTAGTAATAGTCGTAATTATTTCCAGAGATTTGAATTCATGCCTGGAATAACTTTCAAGGCATTTTTGTAGTACAATTTTTCTAATATTTCATCAGAAAGGTCCAAACCATACATCCTCCAGAAAGCATGGTAGCGCTTGTAATAAGGAAAGTATTCGTCATCCGTTTCTAAAACACGAAAGTAAGTAGGATACTCTTCAGGTTTGTATGAGTCCTTGCCAAACAATACGCGATCTTGGTATTTCTCGAAGAAGCGCTTTGCCATCCGAGGTTGCCTTCCGAGTTCTGCGATTACAGCTCCGATTTCTACATACATATTAGGGAGCTCATCCAGTAATGTTCCCAGTTTATCAAGATCATTTGGATACCAACCCATGTGGGCATTTATAAAAGTTGTGTTCTTATGGCGACGGAAGATATCGTGCTGCTCACCTATAATGGTCTCCCAAGAAGCAGGATTGTTGGCATCGCGTTTACGACCAGGGCGTACTTTAAGTTCTAACCATCGCTCATTTTGACTATCGTGAGGATTCCAAAATGATTTGGGATCTGCACTATGGATTAGAATAGGAATCCCCAATTCACCACATTTCTCCCAAACGGGTCCAATACGAGGATCATTGATTTTTACACGGTTCCCTTCGCTATCAGTATTAGTCATGCCTTGACTCTTATAGATTTTCAATCCACGGGCACCATTAGCATGATCATATTCTATTTGTTTTACGGTCTCTTCTGTCCAGTCAGGCTCTAGGATACTCTGTAGGTTGATATTCGTAAATACGATGAGTCGATCTTCGTATCCATACTTCTTAATATTGTCAGTAATGTCCTTGAGCTGCTTACCACCTCTACCACTGAGATTGACATTAACTTGCATATTAAGCTCATCCATCTCAGAGATAAGTTTATCCAGATCCATTTCTGCCATGCGCCAGTGATGGCTATGTACATCTACAAAAGGAAATTTTGCTCGAACAGTAGGATGCTCAGGAACTACCAAGGTTGAAGGAGGATCATAAGATTCCCAATTCATCTGAACGTCAAGAGCCTCTCGACGTTGGCCAGAAAGCATGCTAAAAAAAATAAAACTTAGAACGAATATTAAAATGCGCATAATGAAAGAGCTCCTGATTATTTGCTTGAAGGTAGAGCAAATAATATCAACGTGAGAGATAGCAAGATGATTAACGGACTCTTAACTCATATGGATCTTAATGATCCTTTTTTAAGAGTTCTGGATGCTTTGCTTTGAATCGATTTAACCTTGGCACTGAGACAGAACGTACATAGGGTTGATTAGGATTGAGACGTTCGTAGTCTTGATGATAGTCTTCGGCATCATAGAATTTTTTGAAAGGAAGAATTTCAGTAACGAGAGGCTTCTTATACATCCCAGAATCACCAAGTAGCTGTTTTGCGGTTTCTGCAATTCCTTTCTCTGAATCTTTTTTATAAAAAATAATTGACCTATATGCATTACCAAAGTCTGGAGATTGGCCTATAGTAGTTGGGTCTTGAGACGCATAATATATATCGACGAGTGTTTTAAAAGAAATCAACTCTGGGTTGTAATACACCTCAATTGCTTCGGCATGACCTGTTCTACCGCCGCCTACTTCTCGATAAGTTGGATTAACCTTATGTCCACCAGCATATCCATTCACTACTTCACCTACTCCTTCTACACTTTCGTAAATAGCTTCTACACACCAGAAGCACCCACTGGCAAAGTATGCCGTCTCTAGATCATCAAGGTTTACTTGTTCCTTGGGTTTTTTTTGAGATTGGGTGCTGCCACAAGAAACGAATATGGCAAGAGCGAATAGAGCGGTGTATAAGTCCATAATTATTGAGTGTATTCAAAGAATTAAATGTTAAAAATCACTTTTGGTTCTTAAAGAACGAAAATATGATCTTCCTAAGTCCCGATGGCGACGAAAAATCATATTTCTTTTTACTTTAGGCTTCTATAAAAAATAAGTTATGCCAAGAAAAATCAGAATGGGAATGGTCGGTGGTGGCCGAGGAGCCTTCATAGGAGGAGTACATAGAATAGCGGCAGCTATAGATCAGCAGATAGAGCTTGTGTGTGGAGCATTCAGTAGTGATGCTGAGAGATCACGTTTGTCTGGAGAGGATTTCTTTTTGGATCCAAGTCGGGTATATAAGAATTATGAAGAGATGATTCTTAAAGAGAAGGAACTTCCAGAAGATGTAAGAATGGATTTTGTAAGTATCGTAACACCGAATCATGTACACTATGGTCCTGCGAAGATGGCTATCGAGAATGGGTTTCATGTCGTAAGTGATAAGCCACTTTGCTTTAACTTAGAGGAGGCAAATGACCTTGTTGAAATAGTAAATAAAACGGGACTAATATTTGCTTTAACGCATAACTACACAGGGTATCCTATGGTCAAGCAGGCGAAAGCTATGATCGCTAATGGAGACTTAGGGAAGATCCGAAAAGTAGTTGTCGAATATCCCCAGGGATGGCTATCTACAGCTGTTGAGGCCACAGATTCTAAGCAAGCAGCATGGCGTACAGACCCAACTAAATCGGGAATCGCTGGTGCCATGGGTGACATAGGCACGCATGCAGAGAACTTAGCGGAGTATATGACAGGATTAAAGATATCCGCGCTCTGCGCAGATATTAGCGCCATTGTAGAAGGGAGAAGACTAGACGATGATGGTAATGTTTTATTGAGATTCGAAAATGGAGCGAGAGGTGTATTACACGCAAGTCAAATTTGCGCTGGAGAAGAGAACAGCTTGAGTATTAGAGTCTATGGAGAGAAAGCAGGTCTCGAGTGGCATCAAATGGAACCCAATTCGTTAGCACTAAAATACCAAGATGCTCCCAAGAGAATCTATCGTACAGGAGTAGGAGAATTATATCCAGAAGCAGTTGAAGCCGCTAGAGTTCCAGCGGGACATCCAGAAGGATATCTAGAGGCATTTGCCAATATTTATAAAAACTTCGCTAAATGCGTTCAAGCGAGAATCGATGGTGTAGATGTCGATCCTATCTATGATGATTTTCCTAGTGTTGAAGATGGACTAAGAGGAATGAAATTTATTTATAAAGTAATAGAATCCGGAAAGAGCGATCAGAAGTGGATACAGATGTAGCAGTTAATGTACCATGATAAATCTGAAGAAGAGTGCAATATTCTAATGAGAAAAGATATCAAGCCCATGGGAAATAGAATGCCCTATAGCACCTATCAATCCCAATAGAAATATTCCTACGGATATAAAAAGTACTATTTGCTTACCGTGAATAGATCTTCCTAGGAAATAGAGATCTCTCGTCATTTCTTTATATATACTTTGGCCAGTGGAGGTAATACGCTGTATCTCAGCTTCGAATTCTTCGAGAGAACGGCGAGCGAAATTTGCAGCATAAAGACTTCCCTCATAATCACTGTTACGGTATATACTTCCGAAATATTTATGAGGCAACATACTCACTAGTGCAAAAATCATCGAGAACATACTGCAATTGATAAGAATCGCCGCAGAGACACGAATTATTGGTTGCCGAGCTTCGGGAGCGATGTATAATGCTCCCATGAGCAATGAAATTATGATAGAATTGACAGTCAATACAATGCTCGCCTTATTGTCTATCATCTTGAGTAGCTGATAGTGATTGCGGCTTACTGTTCTGAAGAGTGTCTGAATACCACGAGGATCATACTTCTTACTTTTATGAACTTGGTTTTCTTTCCTTTTATCTTCTTCCATAGGCCTTCCTCTTTGGTGGTATGATCGGGCCGAAGATAGGATTTATAGTGTGTTCAAGGCTTAGTGTGTAAAGCAAAACAAGGAAGCAGCCGAGCTATTTCCCTGTTGAATATCGACTAATACTACTATAAATCTAACAATCCTCCTAAGGACATATCAACGGGGATAGTGGATCCTGCTAAAACAGTCACGACTTTAGGGTTGTCAAGATCAAGTATTCCATCTATAGAAAACAATCCTGAGAACGCCGTTTTGTTTTTAGAATTGACTTCATACTTTGCAGCGTAGAGTTCATATTCTCCTTCAGGCAGAAAATCCAATTCGTCGCTTCCATCGTTATCGCATGAGGTACTTGACAAAGCATTTGAGAAGAAGATTTTCGATGACCCTTGCGCATCCAATTCTGTATATTGATGGAATTCGCCTTTTTTATATAAATACACGACGGTACTTTGGGATTCAGTTTTTCCTTTTGAGCTCTTGCCTTTTATAACCCCTGTGGTTTTGGAATCAACTAAACGAAAGGCGGAATTTAACTCTAACTTACTTGAAAGATTATAGTCTGCATCTTCATTATCGGTTGCTTCGTCTACTATTGATTTACGAAGATCAACGTCAAGAACAAGTTTTTAGTGGTGTCTTCGTCTATGTTGAATATAGAAGATATGCTAATAATATTCTCAGAAATCACTAGGCATCTCTTGTCCCGTCTTGTAATTCTATATAAGCTCTGGGGCTTTCACCATGAGCTGTTTTTTCAAAGTCCATTTCGAAGCTTAATGAAGAGTAGCTTTTGTTTTCAATCTCAAATTCTCCTAAGCTTAAAGTTTTACCATTTTGAAATGCCAATAAGTCGACGGTTGTTTTAGAGAATTCTTCAAGCTTGATTCTATCTGCATATACGGAGGCAAAGGGAACAATGCATGATTTGACATTCGGATTATCATTTGGTGAGTCTGTTAGTTCCATACTTAGTTTGCCAGTTGTGCCTTTTGATGAATTAGAATTGTCATTGTCTTGACATGATGCAAGTAGAAGTGATCCTACGATTAATAAATACGCAACAATTTTCATAGCATGATTTTTTGATGAGGAAGTAAAACCGTTTCAAAATAAGGGATTGATATAGGGTATATCTCTAATTTGTACTAGGTGAAGTATTCAGAGGGTAATCATCGTTGCTAATGAATTGAAACATCAATTGAATAATTGTTAACGTTATAGATAGAGCATTAATTAGAATGAGGTATTATGATGCGCGACTACGATTTGATTATATGCTTAGTCATGACGGCCATTCTTGGAATTCTGCCCAGAGAAGTAGTCAGTCAAAAAACACTTTACAATATTTTTAAGACTATTGCTTATGATGGCAAGCGGATGGATTATAGGGAGGCTGGAGGTGTTTTTATGAAGGTTCCGCAATCATTAAGTCTTTATGAGCGATCATTACAGCAATCAAAATCTGATAAAACGACAGGAAAAATAACCGCAGGTTTCGGTATTGGTGGGTTATTACTAATCGTTATAGATAATGATATTGGTCTCTATAATGAATCTGTCTTTCCATTATCACCTGGAGATAGGATAGGGGCTCTAATGATCCTTTTGGGTATGTCGATAAGGGTGGTCACAAGCTTAATAAACCAAGGGAAGGCTAAGCGATCAAGACTGCGTGCTATAGAAGTGTTTCATGAAAATCAACCCATTGGTTATCACGATGCACCTTCTGTAGAACTATCTATAGCCGGAACCAGTAATGGAATCGGACTTGTGTTAAATTTCTAAGCTTTTATCAAGAGAAATTCAATAAGCCATTAGACAAAACTATATCCCTGTTTCACTATTGGTAATTCTCGTATACGTACTCCTGTTGCTGCAAATAATGCGTTTGTAAGTGCTGGTGCAGCTGGAGGGGTCCCTGGTTCTCCTACACCGCCAGGATATGCATCAACTTCCATGATGTGCACATTTACTTTGGGAGATACATTGAGCCGGACCATTTCATAATCAGGAAAGTTCCCTTCTACAACCTGGCCATCTTTCCAAGTGATTTGACCGTACAAGGCTGCTGAAAGTCCGAAGACGATTCCTCCTTCTAACTGAGCCTCTATAGTATCTGGATTCACATAGGTACCACAATCGATTACACTCGTAAACCGATCTATAGAGAATTCTTTTTCTCCATTTTTGCTGAGCTCACATACTTCCCCAACGATAGACCCGAAGGATTTATGTAGTGCAATTCCTCGATACTTACCATCTTGAGCACCCCAATCTGACATATCTGCCGCTTTCTCTAATACTGCCTTAAAACGAGGATGATCAGCTAATTTATTTCTTCTGAATTCAAATGGATCTTGTCCGGCTGCAGCTGCACATTCGTCCATAAAAGATTCTGTAAAGAATGCATTTTGGGAGCTACCTACACTTCTCCAGAAACCTACTTGAATAGGACTTTCATAATTACCAAAAGCTACTCGTCGATTCTTCATTATATATGGAAGATGTGCAGCACCTTCTACTGTAGCCTCATCTTTGGCAGGACTTGGGGCCATGGCAGGCAAAATTCTGCCTATGGCACTGTTACTTACTGATTGTAAGGCCATCATATTGTCCCATGCTAAGATGTCACCATTGTCATCCACACTGGCACGAAACCGGCTTAACGCCGCTGGACGATACATATCATTTCGCATGTCTTCCTCACGGGTAAAGACGGTTTGAACTGGTATACCTGGCATCTTAGCAGCGATACTTGTCGCCTTCAAGATATAGTCGGGTTCTGCTCTTCTTCCAAAGCCTCCTCCGAGATAAGTAATATGGATCTTGATATTGTCTTTAGGAATATTAGTGATCTGATTGACCATATCTCTTGCTACGGATATCGCCTGGTGTCCTACCCAAACTTCGGCGTAATTTTCATTGATAAGTACAGTGCAATTAAGTGGCTCCATAGTAGCATGTGCAAGGTATGGTACCTGATAGGTGCTCTCAATAATATCTGCATTATCATTTAATTGTTCTAGCACATCGCCTTCATCTTCAGGCGTAGCCAGAGGCTCTTTATCTAATATTTCGAGCAAACTGGAGTGAATAATCTCTGAAGAGATCCCTTCATTTCCAGCTTTATCTTCTTCTAATTCAAGTAAAACTGAAGCATTTTTAGCTCTCCAAGTATTGTCAGCGATTACTGCAACACCGTATTCCGTAAGGACTACATTTTTGACTCCTTTTTGTTCTTTAACCTCATCAATGTTGGTGATGGCCGTTATTTTGCCACCAACAGTACTCGGGTGAACCATAGACGCATATAGCATTTTATCTTGTCGGATATCAATACCAAATGTGGCTTGACCTGTGACCTTTTCAGGTATATCCAAGCGACGTGCCTTAGTTCCGATTAGCTTCCAATCCTCTTTCTTTTTCAATTCAGGAAGGCCAGCAAGATCGATTTGGGCAGCAGCTTCAGCTAACGAACCATAGCTAAGTTTTTCACCTCCAGTTTTCTTTATTACAAATCCATTTGCAGCCTGGACATCTCCTATCTCTACTCCCCATTGGTCAGCAGCAGCTTGTTTCAACATTTCACGAGCAGTAGCTCCGGCATAGCGCATATTGTTGAATCCATCAGGAATCGATGTACTACCTCCAGTTCCAATTACGGGTAGGAAGGCATAAAGCTTTTCGGACATGGAGTACCCCTTATAGGCATTGGGCTCTTTTTGTGTTAACATAAATGTATTGGCATAGGGAGATTCCACCTGAGGATGAATCACAGTAATCTGATCCATAGAGATTTCCAATTCTTCAGCCAAGAGCATGGGAAGTGAGGTATATACCCCTTGACCCATCTCCGCACGCGGAACTGCTATTGTAACTTGATTATCTGAGGCAATACGGATCCATGCATTGAGGGAATTTCCTTCACCCATTCCTTCACCCGTATATTGCCTAATCTTCTTATTCGCATAAACATTGAGTCCAGCGACTCCAACCACTAAGCCCGTTGTTACGACTCCACCAGTAATCAAGAAATTACGGCGAGTGAATATTTTTCTTTTTTCTTTTGACATTTTGATCTGATTAGTGGGTTAGAGGGAACCTAATAGGTCTGAAGCTTGCTTGCGCAATTTGGCAGCAGTTCGAATGGCCGGACGGATACGATTATAAGTCCCGCATCGACAGATATTGGTCATTTTAGCATCTATTTCTTCGTCCGTTGGATCTGGAATTTCATCTAAGAGGGCTTCAGCAGCCATGACCATTCCGCTTTGACAGTACCCACACTGAGGCACTTGATGCTCTACCCAAGCTTGTTGTACAGAAGATAAGTTTGCTAATGACCCTACTCCTTCTATTGTTAATATTTCCTTGCCTTGAGCATTTGCGACAGGTAGTGTACAAGTTCTTGTAGCGACCCCATCAACCATAACTGTACATGCTCCACAAGCAGATACGCCACAACCAAATTTGGTCCCTGTCATATTGAGCTCATCTCTCAAAACCCAAAGTAGGGGCATACCTGGTTCTACATCAACATTGTGAACCTTGCCATTGATATTCAATTCCATAATTTCAAATTATGGATCAAAGTTACGTCAATTGCAAAGAAGCAAATTGATAATAATTAGCAAAGCTCTGCGCGAAGAGGTAGTTAAAAAAGGGGATTTGAGCGATTGAGTGTAATTTTATTTTGAGCGTGGCGTGATGACGGAATATAGCCTGCGCAGCATGACAGAAATCAACGCTGGATAAGATAAAATTTTGCGCAATCAGACCAAAGGATCAAATCAAACCTATTTTATGCATAAGGTTTTTCGTGTCGAGAGTTGAAAGGTCAAAAAAGATGGGTGCTTTAAGCGAATTTGGACTCGCAAACATGTTCACCACCACGAGGAGAATGGAAATTTACCGACCTACGCATCTTTGAAGTGACTTGAGTTCGTAATAGACAGTCTATTGCAAAACTCGGGTTAGATCAAACTCTAATAAGGGCGATGAAGCTCCCACTCCCAGGAAGTACGCATAATATCGTCTATCCCATATTGAGGTTCCCAGTCTAGGCGTTGTCTTGCTTTTTCATAATTGGAATAGATCGCTACAACATCCCCAGGACGTCTTGGTCCTATCTCGTAGTTTAGTTTCTTGCCAGATACTTTTTCAAAAGCTTTTATCGCTTCAATAACAGTTACCCCTTGTCCGATGCCGAGGTTATATACCTCGTAATTATCATCGTTTTTATTGGCTATCAAATAGTCTACCGCTTTTGTATGAGCGGTGGCGAGATCTTGAATATGGATATAGTCCCTTACACAACTTCCATCTCTGGTATTATAGTCATCTCCAAAGACCATACATTTCTCTCGTTTACCGGCGGCAGTTTCTGTTATTATAGGTACCAGATTTAAGGCAATAACTTTTGGTGCTTCTCCTATTTTGCCCGAAGGATGTGCTCCAGCTGGGTTGAAGTATCGCAGAGAGACCACATTAATTCCCCAGATCTTAGCGAGATCTCTTAGGACATATTCCCCCAGTTGTTTTGTACGCCCATATGGAGATTCCGCATCTTTCATTTCTGTTTCTTCCGTTACCGGAAGATCGGTAGCTTGTCCATAGACAGTGCAAGAGGAAGAAAATATAAAGTTCTGTATATCATGCTTCTTGACTTCATCCATGACGTTCAAGAGGGAATTCATATTATTTTTAAAATATAACATGGGTTTTTCAACGGATTCTCCAACAGCTTTCAAAGCAGCAAAGTGAATTACAGCGTCAATATCGGAATGCTCTTGAAATACTTGGGAGACAGCGGCTGCGTCACAAAGGTCAATCTCATAATTACGCACTTCTTTACCAGTAAGTTCTTTTACAGCTTCTATGGCTTCCGGTTTTGAATTGATGTGATTGTCTATAGATATCACTTGATAACCAGCCTCCATCAGATTAACCAGCGTATGACTGCCTATATATCCGCTCCCTCCAGTAACTAAAACTTTTGCCATATTCTAAATATCTTCCTTATACTAAATGCAATCCCTGCTGAACAGGAATAAATTACTTTTGTCAAAAATAGATCAAATAGGGATGTTATTAGAATTGGTAGAATTAATTAAGACAATTGCAATAGATGCAGGGGAGGAGATTCTCAAAATCTATGCGGACGAAGATTCATTTGGAGTAGAATTAAAATCCGATGACTCACCATTAACAAAAGCAGATAAAGCGGCTAACAAAGTAATCGTAGAAGGATTGCAAAAGCTAGAAGTAGCATATCCTATTATATCAGAAGAAGAAAAGCAAGTAGCGTACGAAATGCGCAAAGATTACAGTAGATTCTGGTTGGTCGACCCTTTAGATGGTACTAAAGAATTTATAAAGCGTAATGGAGAGTTTACAGTTAATATAGCACTAGTGGAAGATGGTATTCCTATAATGGGAGTCGTACTTGTCCCTGTAAGTGGAGAAATGTATTGGGCGACGAAGAACAATGGTGCATTTTATCAGTCAGGGGATGTAAGTAAGCAATTGGAAGCGCCATCATTCTCTATGAAAGATAAAGGCCTAAGGGTTGTATGCTCGAGATCTCATATCAATGAAGAGACAAAATCTTTCATTGATCAGCTTGATTCGCCAGAGACAGTTTCTAAAGGAAGTTCTTTGAAATTCTTGTTGATGGCCGCTAATGAAGCGGAGATCTATCCTCGCATGGGACCCACTATGGAATGGGATACAGGAGCAGCGCAAATCGTATTAGAAGAAGCTGGAGGAGCAGTATTGCATCATGAAACCGGAAAGCCTCTGATCTACAATAAGGAGAACTTGCTCAATCCATATTTCATCGCGCGAGCAACATTAGTCGATGAATGATCACTGCAGTAATCATCACACTCAATGAAGAAAGTAAGATTGATGATTGTATAAAGTCTTTGTCTTCTGTTTGTGATCAATGCATTGTTGTAGATGCCGAAAGTACGGACGAAACTGTCAAGAAGGCACATGCACTTAAAGCTGAAGTTCATTCAATTCATTGGGTAGGATATGGCGCAGCGCGTAATTATGGTGCTTCAAAAGCAAGAAATCCATGGATATTAGCAATAGATGCTGATGAACGTCTTGATGAAAATTTGATAAATAGTCTGCAATCTGTGCAATTGAAAGAGAAAACTATTTATAGATTTAATCGCCTCACTCGATATTGTGGTCAATGGATAAGAAATGGTGTGTGGCATCCAGAGTGGAAGTCAAAATTATATCATCGAGATTTTTATGAATGGAATCACCGCCTCGTTCATGAAGATTTAGTGTCATCTCAAGGGAGAATGCAATTCGAGAAGCTGAATGGAAAGCTACTTCACAAAGCATATCAAACACATGAACAGTTGGAGTATAGATTAGATAAATATGCTCGATTATCAATAGAAGAAAAAGTAACTCAAAATCAACCGAGCTCATTTTTCAAGAGATTTTTTTCTCCCAGATATCACTTCTTCAGATCCTACCTGTGGAAAAAAGGTTTCTTAGATGGACGAGCGGGACTTAAAATAGCAAAAGCCATTGAAACCTATCATCGTAAGAAGTTGAATTATATTTGTAGGCCATTAACTTAGATATGAGGCGATATGATTTGGGACAAAGTCTGTTATTTCCGTCAGTATATACTTTACCATAATG
>JBLIDB010000014.1:0-36786 GCA_047634015.1 Saprospiraceae bacterium | reverse complement strand
ATTTTTGAACGCAATTAAAACTTAATATGTCAAGTCCTATAATGAACGACGAAATAATATGTAAAGCGAGAGGCGACGAAACCAAATTATTTTGCACTAAAAGGAGTAAATTATCCTACCTTTTTTTTGCTCTTATAAGTCTGCTTATCCTAAGCTGTTCAGAAGATATTGCGCCGCCTTCATTACCTGATTTAAATACGTATGTGCAACGTTTTGAACAAGAGGCCAGGTTGAAAGGATATGATTTTGACTTGTCCGTAGTGGAGGCTGTTTACGTGGACGAAATTATGGTTGAGGATGAAAAGTTTTGTGGTTATACTAACTACAACGGTCGTGGAATACGAAGAATAGAAATATCAACATCAGGCTCTTGTAATTGGGCAAATTTGAGTGACATTCAACGAGAAAACTTTTTCTTCCATGAAATTGGACATGCTTTTTTAAATCGTACTCATGACGAAAGCTTACTCTGTGATGGTTCACCGCTATCAATTATGACCACGACCGCAAATAATTGGAACATATACTCAGAAAACGAAGGAGACAAAAGAGACTACTACATTTCTGAACTGATTGATAAACTGGCAGCACTTGATCAATGTATTAATTATCAGCACGAATGGATCAGTGATTCTGTATTTTACAAGTACATATATGAAGATGATTCCTGGATATTCGATTCCCGTAATGGGAATTACTCCGGCGCCCGAAATGCGGCAAACGATATGAACGTCGATGCAATAGGCATTGAATTAATCCCTGGAAAGACTAAAGATTTGGAAGGTAGACGGTTCAGACGTATCAACAATCTTAATATTCCTGAATTTGCCGACGTAACCTTGAAAGTTACTATGAATTCGGAGATGCTAACCGGAACGGGTGCCGCTATATCCATCAGGATTTTCCATTCACCAGTAGGAAAAGAAGGGGCGGAAAGCGTAGAAAATCTCTACCTAACTACAACAGAGGCCCCTGTTTCGGGCGAATTAAATAATTATGTAGAGGAACTCACCATCCCTTGCTAGCCTAGGGAAACTAGTTTCATTGTTTTATTCCTTCGCCTGATGGGAGAGACTGAAGGAAAGGTAACTTTTGAAGATATTGAATTGGTAGTAAAAGAAGAATAATACAAATCGACTTTTTGAGTGGAATGGCGATAGATTTTTTTGTGTAACTCACTCAACTGGAAAGCCCCATGAGTCATACAGAAAACTATACGTAAGCCAAGCGTCAGCATATACTATATAATTTTTTGATTGAATTACTAAATGAATAAACAGCTCATTTTTAACTTTAGAACGGATATAGCCGGGATTAATATCCCTTTAAAACTCAATAATCCATTTGGGGTACATATTCCTGAAATTGCAAGAATAGCATCGAGTGAATTCCAAGAATTCATTGCCTTAGAATCTGAAAAGTGGAAGTATGACTTTCGTATTCAAAAAGGAAAAATGTTTGGAATACTGGTTGTTCAAAGAGAAGAAAATACGTATAGTTATATAGGAACAGTTTCGGGAAAATTACCTGGAAACGCAAAATGTGACGAATTCATTCCTTCGATATTTGATGACTCTGTTGGAGACTTTTTTATTAATAAGGGTATGTCAGAGTTGACTGAAATTAATAGTCAAATAAAAATCAGAAACAATCCACTTGAAATTGCTTTACTAAAAGAAAATAGAAGGCAAAAATCCATTGCTTTGCAGGAGCGACTTTTTGAGAACTATAATATCTTAAATCTTTCGGGAAAGAGTAAAAATCTGTTGGAGATATTTAGGCTTTCTTCTTATGGGAAACCTCCGTCGGCAGCAGGTGAATGCGTTGCTCCTAAATTACTTCAATATGCTATTAGGCACGGACTAAAGCCTATCGCTTTGGCAGAATTTTGGTGGGGGAATCCTATTAATAATAAAGAAAGGCAACATAATATATTCTATCCGGCCTGTAAAAGTAGATGTCGTCCAATTTTGGAATATATGCTTGAGGATACAAATTTGTTTGACAGGTGCAATGAGATTATAAATAGTGACCCTAAAGCGATCTGATAACACAATGATAAACTAATACTAATTTTCGTCCGGCCTGAATTTATATAATCATCATTCCTTTTTAGCTTTCCAGTATTGATAACCAGCAAGGGCGAGGAGTGCAATTATCCAGATTATTATTCTTTGTAAGAGACTTTCGCAATTGAGTGCTGCTTCTTGTCCATCTATTAAGCATCTAATTAAAGTGGCAATACAAAATAGAAAAAATACTCTTAAAGCATTGGACTGTAAAAAATGGAAATAGCTCTTCTTTTGTTTATTCATATTAGTCACATTACTTCATCCAATAATTATCGATAGGTTTGAAGTAGGGATCATTTTATAATATTATTATAGTTTACTTTCGATAGAGATCCGCCTCTGCCGCTATATATCCGAATGATGCCCAGCTCTTTCCTTTAATGATTTCTCTCATGTTTTTTCTGGCTTGTTCTTCATTGCCATTATATTCGTACCAATTCGCCAATCCATATCTTACAGCATCATTACTGGCGGCAGCTCTCTGACTATTTAATAATTCTGATTCTGATATAACCCCTTTGTAGAACAAACATAGTTGATGATAGCTCATGTTCTCAATAATATTCATGTTCGGAGCAATTGGCTTTAATATTTCTTCGGCTTCTTCAAGACGACCCAATTTTCTTAATATCATATACAACCAGTGAGTAGCCGAGACCAAGTTATCCGGCTCTGTAGAGGTTTTCAGACACTTTAGATACGCATTTAGTGCCTTGGGCAATTGCCCATTTAGATAATATGCTAATCCCAGATGGTAGTATATATTTCCATGATTTGTGCTCACTGGTACATTACGTGCATTTGGCATGCCATCAGGTTCTTTCGCATTCATAGTCCCTTGAATGAGTGTTGAGGCTTTTTCTAAATCAGTAATGGCCTTTTCAAATTGTCTCAGCGTAATATATCTATGTCCTCTATGACGATAGATTCTACTATCCTTAGGGGACTTTTGAATACCAGCAGCATATATCTTCATCGCTTCTTCATAATCTCCCTTATAAGCTGCAAATCGACCAAACCAAATTAGGTTTTCCATATTATGGACATTGGCGAGATACTTTTGCTTTCGCTCTTCATATTTTGCAATCAATTCCTCTGAAGGAGGATGTACATATAGAGGAGTCCCGTTTAAAGCATTGGCTACAATCTTTTGTTGTGCTTGCGGTTTATCGTTACACGATACGAGCACGAGAATTAATAATATGGATCCAGCCAATAATTGTTTCATGGGCTTGAAGGTAGGAATATTCTATAATAGCAGTTATTATATGGACTACGTTCTCTGCCTTAATCGCAGAGCATTGGCTGGTAGAATAACGCCAAAACCGCATATGATTTTGTGATGTGTTATTCAACATCGAAGGGGTTTACAGCCTTCTAATCGATTGCATTTTTAATTCTTGATACAAGAATCTGCAATCCGGCCTCCAGGTTTTGCTCGTTGTCTATTTTTAAATCACACTCATCAACATAAGGCTCTATATAAGATTTATAGGCTGGTTCGACATGCGCATTATATCTATAGTTAGTTTGATCTTCCGAATAGTTGCGTTCTTTAAGATCTCGATTTAACCTTCGATTGTAACACTTGTCATAGGTGACTTGGATCATAACTTTGAAATCCAGCAATTTATTGATCTCTTTATAATGATATACAAATAAACCTTCTACCAGAATAATCGGAGCGGAATATAAAGTGAATACATTATTGCTTGGATTCTCATTTGTAAATTCGTATTCCGCAAGTTGGACTTGCTCTCCTTTTCTTAGTGCTTCTAAGTCAGAATGGAATTTATCTCTATCAAATGAAGTAGGGAGATCAAAATTTAAAAATTCCTTTTCATCGGCAACTTGTTGCTCACTCGGCAAGTAATAATTATCCATCGTATGCAGGCATACCATGTCGGAACCGAAATACTCCATGATACGACGTACGAAAGTTGACTTTCCACTTCCGCTTCTTCCACTAACGCCTATTACATATCTCCGGTCTGCCATCTTCGATTATCTTATCAGATCAATGAGACTAAGTATTTGTTCTTCTTTCCATTTTCGATCATGAGGTAAGAACCGTGTAGTGCATCCTCGGAGTTGAAAACAACATGGTCTTTAGTAATTTTCACTTTGTTGACAGAAATGGCATTGTTTTTTATAGCTCTTCGTGCATCTCCTTTAGAAGTACATATGTTTGTTCCTTCAGTAAGTAAGTCGAGGATGTTACAGCTATTAGAAAGTAGCCCTTTATCCATTTCAGGATTTGGGATTTCTTTTGATATTGCGGATAAAGTATCGGGACCAAGAGATCTCAGTTTCTCATTACTGGCGTTCTTATTAAATAGAATCTCTGATACATCAAGAACGGCTTCATAAGATGTATTACTGTGAATTCTAACGGTCATTTCTTCCGCGAGTTCTTTTTTTACAGCTCTTACATCTTCGTTCGCAATGAGACTTGAAATTTCATCTCGAGATTTCAACGAGAAGGTTTTTAGAAACTTAGGAAGATCCGCATCTGCTGCATTGATCCAAAACTGATAAAAGTTATATGGAGATGTCATTTCAGGATCAAGCCATATATTACCTTCTTCTGATTTTCCAAATTTCTTCCCATCTGACTTAGTCAACAATGGTGCTGTAAGAGCATATGCTTTTGAGCCAGGAATGTTTCGTCTTATAAATTCTGTTCCAGAAGTGATATTTCCCCATTGATCAGAGCCACCCATCTGAAAAGTACAATTGTAATTCTTATAGAGGCATAAGAAATCGTAGGCCTGTAGTAATTGGTAACTGAATTCTGTAAATGATAATCCTGAGTCGAGTCTGTTTTTTACAGAATCCTTACTCATCATATAATTTACCGTAAGGTTCTTGCCCACATCTCTAAGGAAATCGAGAATGTTCATATCCTTATAGAAGTCATTGTTATTGATCATCAGCGCCTTATTAACACCATTGTCAAAGTCTAGAAACTTACGAGCTTGCGCCTGTTGCTTGGCAAGGTTTCTATCAAGCTCTTCGTAACTCTTAAGCTGACGTTCTTTATCTTTTCCAGAAGGATCACCAATTCTACCCGTAGCCCCACCAGCTAGGTATACGGGCTGATGACCGGCTTGCTGCCACAATGAAAGTACCATCAACTGAACATAGTTGCCAATGGTAAGGGAAGGGGCAGTAGGGTCAAAACCTATATAACCTGTCGTCATACCACTTGCCAGCTTTTCCTCGGTGCCAGGAGTACTATCATGTAGCATCCCTCTCCAAGTTAATTCGTCTACAAAATTCATCGCTTTGCTCTTACTTATTCACGGCAAAAGTATAGAATTGGAGAGGATATATCGAGTGCACAGAGGTATTCTAATATATTCATTCATATTTTATTGACTATCAGTTACTTGTACTATCAAAGAGGAGAAAAAATAGTGCTCTTCGATATAAATAGAATCAAAGCGGGTAATCCTATGCCGAGAATATATCGTGCAGGATTATATCTTCGTTGCTAATAAGGAGAGGAGTGTCATAGAAAGACTTCCTGCGATAGAGACATATAATGAACGTATCGAAATTTATAGCTGATCGGATATTAACAGGAAGAGGGAAGAACTTCTCAAGTTTGATTGTAAAGATTGCCATTGGTGCGATAGCGCTTAGTATGATGGTTATGATCATTACGACCAATGTTATAACGGGTTTTAAGAACGAAATATCAGAAAAGGTATTTGACTTCTGGGGACATATTCAGATTACAGACGGGAATAGTGGGGATGCGTTTGAGGCAATTCCATTTCTGAGAGATGAAGCGTTATTGGATTCTCTTAGAAACATTAGAAGCATATCATATGCGCGCCCAGCGAGAGTAAGCCAGCCAGATGTTATAAATCCCGAGCTAAAATCTAAAGGGGGGATAGAATATGCTGCTCCTTATATAGTGGTGAACGGTATCCTGAATGATAATAAAATTTTTGAAGGTGTACTTCTGCGTGGAATAGAACCGACTTATTCTGATCAAAGAATGACACCATTTTTAGTAGAAGGTCGAGCGTTGAAAACAGATGGCAATGGAGCCTCAAGAGATATTATGATCTCGAGGGTGACTGCTGATCGCATGGAAAAGAAAATAGGGGACAAGATCATAGTTAATTTTATACTTAATCAAGATGCGATTAAAAAAGCCTTTACTGTAGTAGGCATCTATAAGACTGGGTTGGTGGAGTATGACCAGCGATTTGCTATTGTAGATATGGCGATCCTCCAAGAAGTATTAGGATGGCAGGAGAATCAAATCAGTGGAATTGAATTATCTGTAGAGCACTTAGAAGATATGGATATACTCAGTGACTTTATCTATTTCGAATTACTGCCTGGAAATCTATATAGTGAATCCATAAGGAGCAAGTTCTACCAGATTTTCGAATGGTTAGAACTCCAGGATATTAACGAGTATGTTATTATCATTCTTATGATTCTTGTTGCATTGATCAACATGATTACGGGTTTATTAATTTTTGTGCTTGAGCGTGCTAAAATGGTAGGCGTTTTGAAGGCATTGGGTGCTCAAAACTGGACAATAAGAAAGATCTTCCTCTATCATGCTGGTCGGATACTCATCTTGGGTATATTGATTGGTAATGCTTTAGGCTTACTAATTTGTGGTGTTCAGAAATATACGGGTGTGATGAAGCTGAGTGAAGAGTATTACTATCTAAGTCAGGTTCCCATCCAGTTTGACTTAGTATCAATGATGTGGATTAATATAGGTACATTGGTTACAGTCTTAATCTGTCTTATTATCCCAAGTAATGTTGTTGCCAATATCTCTCCAATCAAGACGATACGGTTTAATTAAACGATCATTACGTGATAGGTTATCGTTTTGATGGGATGAAATACAATAAAATAAAGTGCTCCAAAGTGATTTCTGCCTTGCAATCTTAGCATCGTTACGGCGAGAAGTAAAATTGCTGGACGTATCTTACTTTGAAGTAGGTTCTTCTCGGATTGGATTATATTCTATGGCATAATGTGGGTAAAATCCGATTTCTTAAAGAGACTATAATACCGCGTGTTAGAATATCTTACCTGAGCAAAAAAAAAGAGGCAGCAACTCGGATAAGTTACTGCCTCTATATAAATCTTATTTATACTGTTATTTCATCTTCTTTTTCTTTGTAGGACCTATCATCACATGCATTCTACGTCCTTCCATCTTAGGAAGACTCTCTGCACTTCCCACTTCTTCAAGCTCTTTGATAAACTTAAGAAGTAATAGTTCACCACGATCTTTGAAAACAATACTACGTCCTCTAAACTGTACATAAGCCTTAACTTTTGAACCTTCCTGGAGAAATTTATCAGCATGACGCAATTTGAAATTAAAGTCATGATCATCCGTATTTGGACCGAATCTGATTTCTTTAATGACGGTCTTTTGCGTCTTGGCCTTCATTTCCTTTGACTTCTTCTTGCGAGCATAAAGGAACTTATTATAGTCAGTTATCTTACATACTGGGGGATCAGCTTTAGGACTTATCTCTACAAGATCTAAGCCCATATCCTGGGCCCATTTCTGAGCATCTCGGGTATCGTAAATTTCTGGTTCTATCTTAGAACCTGCTGCTTCACTAATTTCTTCCATATTATCCCCAACGAGTCTGATCCTGGGGATTCTAATATTTCGGTTGATTTTATACTCGTCTTCTTTTTTCTGGGGTAGTACAGGTTTTCTTCTTCTTCTCAAATGATGATTGTTTGTTTACGAATGTTTTTTTGTCGCTTCTACTTAAAGAATACAATAATAAGTAAAGAAGTTCCTACTCCTTGCCTTGTGGTTCACTTTCTTTTGCTAATACAGTTTCAGATATCTTTAATTCTTCACTTCCTTTAGAATATCCAATCTTAAAAGTTGCACCCGCTTTGTTACCAATGCTTAATATTTTTTCGGCTAAAGGGTCTTCTAAATATTTTTGAATCGCCCGATGCAATGGTCTCGCTCCATAAGCAGGATCATACCCTTTTTCCGCTAAAAACTCCTTAGCAGCTTTGCTCAATTTTATGGTAAAGCCCATCTTTTCAAGACGCTTATGTAGCTGAGCTAAAGCAAGGTCCACAATCTGAAGAATGTGACTTTTTTCAAGAGAATTAAAGATGACTAAATCATCGATTCGATTCAGAAACTCTGGAGAAAAGGTCTTTTTTAGACTATTCTCAATAATACTCTTAGCATGTTCATCTACGCCCTCTTGACGTGATTTGGTAGCAAATCCTACTCCTTGACCAAAATCTTTCAATTTCTTGACACCAATATTTGACGTCATGATAATCAGGGTATTTTTAAAATCTACCTTTCTTCCGAGTCCGTCTGTAAGCTGACCATCGTCTAATACTTGTAATAGTATGTTGTATACATCTGGATGTGCTTTTTCGATTTCGTCGAGCAAAATCACAGAGTATGGCTTACGTCTTACTTTCTCAGTAAGCTGTCCACCTTCTTCATATCCCACATATCCTGGAGGCGCTCCTATTAATCTACTGATACTGAATTTCTCCATGTATTCACTCATATCTATGCGCACCAAAGAGTCTTCATTATCGAACATATATCGAGTCAATGCTTTTGCCAATTCCGTTTTGCCAACACCGGTAGGTCCAAGAAAAATGAAAGAACCGATAGGCTTCGAAGGATCCTTAAGACCTACACGGTTTCTTTGAATCGCTTTGGTGATCTTTGTAATCGCTTCATCTTGTCCGATGATGACTTTCTTCAAGTCGTCCACCATACTAACCAGCTTGTTACTTTCATTTTGAGCAACCCGCTTTACTGGAATTCCAGTGGTCATGGCAACGATTTCAGCGATATCTTCTTCTTCGACAGGATATCTCTTGGATTTTGACTCCTCATCCCATTCCTTTTTAGCTTCTTCGAGCTTTTTGAAAAGCTTACTCTCGTGATCTCTTAAATCTGCTGCTTTTTCATACTGCTGATTTTTGACCGCTTGATTTTTATTTTCTCGAATCTCTTCAATTTTCTGCTCAAGCTCTTCTATATACCTTGGAACATGAATGTTCTTGAGGTGTGTTCTGGCACCTACTTCATCTAATATGTCAATAGCTTTATCCGGCAAGTGGCGATCACTGATGTATCTATCACTCAAGTGAACACAGGCCTCAATAGCTTCATCTGTATAAGTGACATTATGATAATCTTCGTACTTAGACTTTATATTATGAAGGATATTAATTGTCTCATCAGCAGAAGGTGGCTCAACAAGTACTTTTAAGAATCTCCTATCAAGGGCGCCATCTTTTTCTATATACTGTCGATATTCATCAAGCGTAGTTGCACCGATACATTGCAACTCTCCTCTAGCGAGGGCAGGCTTAAATATATTGGAAGCATCCAAAGATCCCGTAGATCCTCCAGCGCCCATAATCGTATGAATCTCATCAATGAACAGGATGACATCTTTAGTCTTCTCTAATTCATTCATGATGGCCTTCATTCGCTCTTCGAACTGCCCTCTGTACTTTGTACCTGCTACTAACGCAGCAAGATCTAACATGACGATTCTCTTATCATAAAGCGTACGAGAGACCTTCTTTTGGTTGATTCTCAAGGCTAACCCTTCTATGATTGCAGTCTTACCAACACCAGGTTCCCCGATGAGTACTGGATTGTTTTTCTTTCTTCTACTCAATATCTGAGAAACACGCTCAATCTCTACCTCTCTTCCTATTATTGGATCTAACTTTCCTTCATCGGCAAGGCGGGTTACATCTCTTCCAAAATTATCAAGTACTGGAGTACGTGATTTAGTATTACCTCTGCGAGAAGTTCTACTGCTGAAACTTCCAGACTCCTCTTCCTCTATAGGGAGATCGGAATCTGTAGAATCTTGGATATATTCGAATCCACCTTCTTCTTCTTGCGTTACATATTCTAACTCCGCCTTATACCCATCATAGTCGATATCAAAATTATCTAATATCCTACTTGCCAGATTGTCCTTATGCTTAAGAATTGAGAGCATAAGATGTTCTGGATTAATCTCATCGTTTTTGAAAAGCTTGGACTCCAGGAAAGTAACCTTTAATACCTTTTCAGCATGCTTATTCAATGGGATATTGCCCATTTTTAAGTTAGTACCTTCAGCTTTTAGAGATTTGGTTGATTCCTCAACTTGATATTTCAATTGCTCCATATCCATATCCATCGAGCTAAGCACCTTAATGGCCATATTTTCTCGCTCTCTAATCATACCGAGAAGTAAATGCTCCGTACCTATATAGTCGTGTCCTAATCGTACTGCTTCATCTCTACTAAGAGAAATGATTTTTTTGACTTTGGGGGAAAATTTCCTATTCATATGTTTTTTTGTCTTCCTTCTTAAATTAGGGTTTCGACGTTTTTACTCTTATAACAATAATAAGACTAATATAACGCCGTCACTTCATGTTTCTTACATAAAAACCAATTACCGAGTATATAACAAAAACGTACCCAAGGGGTTCATTTGCAATTTTTGGCAGTTAAACTCGTATTAAAGTCTACCATTTTGGCATGTATCTACTATGAATCACAGAGATACATGCCAAATATAACTAACACAGTAAAGTTATCAATAATGTAAGTCTTGAAAAAATTGTTTTGAATATTTTCGGTCGAGCTACATTATACATTTCTGAAAGCATATATTTGCCGTTATCAAAACACGATTCTTCTTACTAACAGACATATGAAGATTAATTTAGACAAGTCAGATAGATACTCAGTACTAAAATTGGATGAAGAAAATCTCAATTCCATTATAGCCCCTGATGTAAAGAGTGAATTTATTTTTCTTCGAAATGAAGGTGTTAAAAACCTGATTTTCGATATGGAATCCATTAAGTATGTAGACTCTTCTGGATTGAGTGCCATCCTTACAGCCAATAGGCTTTGGAATGCTTACGGTGCTTTTGTATTGACGAATGTCAAGCATCCAGCAGTTATCAAGTTAATTAATATATCGCGTTTGGAGAGTATTCTTACTATAGTGCCTACGCTTCAAGAAAGTGTCGACTATATTATGATGGAAGAACTACAACGGGAGCTCAGAGGAGAGGGAGAAGTGGAAGTCGACAGTGGAGAGGAGGAATAGATCCTTGTGAATCTCCCTGATTTCTACTTTCAAACTTTAGGTGCGAATAGTGCAGTGCCTACTGCAGATAGATTTCCATCCTCATTTATATTAAGTCATAAGGATAAGATGTGTCTTATTGATTGTGGTGAGGGTGCGCAAATCAAAATGTCAGAATTCCATGTTAAGCGGAAGAAGATAGATCACATCTTTATTAGCCATCTCCATGGAGATCATATTTTCGGACTACCAGGATTGGTAAACTCATTTTCCTTAAGAGGTCGTGAGAAACGACTATCTATTACAGGACCAGAGGGGATTAAGGATTATTTAAATCACACTTTAGAGATTACAAAATCTCATTTGCCCTTTGAAATAGTATTTCGAGAATTAGAAGGGAATAATGCTAATGATCTTGGGCGTATTAATGACTTTCAGGTGATGGCATTGCCATTGATTCATAGAGTTCCTACTTACGGATATAGATTTACAGAAGTAATAGAAGGGAGAAACATTGACCCGAAGGCTATTGCGAAATACGAAATGGGAATTCCCGAGATTAAAGGTGCCAAACAGGGCATCACTATACATAGGCCGGGGATTACTATTGATATAGACGAAATAACTTTACCCGCCAAGAAGCCCAGATCCTTTGCCTACTGTTCTGATACCATATATAATGTTGATATAGTGCCCGCAATTAGAGGGGTGGATCTACTTTACCATGAGGCTACTTACCTTCATGAATCTCAGCTAAAAGCTCAAAAGTATATGCACAGCACCGCCCAAGAAGCTGCAGAAATAGCAAAGAAGGCAGGTGTCGGCAAACTTCTCATAGGGCATTATTCAAGTAGATATAAAAGGTTACAACTATTGGAAGAAGAGGCGCGAAGTACATTTGAAAATTCACAAGTGGCTTTGCAAGGGGAGATTCATACTATAGATTTTACTTCTTCTTAACGATTATTGTCACAGTCTCCTGTGAGTAGGTATATTAGTATTTCAATTAATCTCGCTTTTTGCATTAGGTCTCGCAAGAGATATCGGATTGCGGGCTAAACCTAAAGCAATGAATTTCAAAAAATATTCAAGCCTCATCGTCATTACACTTCTATTAATAGGCTTTGTAAGTGCACAAGATATATCGGTAGAAATTCAATCAGAGTTTAGAAACGAGATAAAGGCATTGGTTCTAAAGCCCAAGATTATAAATGCTTTCAAGAAGATTATAGAGCTTGAAGAAGAGACTGAGAGCGAACATATCCAATTGAATGAAGTACCTGCCCCACCATTTAAGGAAATGGAAAGAGCCTTGCTATTTCAAGAAATGATCAATTGGGTAGGTGTTGATAGCTCTTGGATTGATGAAGTGGGTAATGTAATTGCCTTAAGAAAAGGCAAATCATCAGCGAGAACCGTTTGCTTAGATGCACATCTTGATACGGTATTTCCTGAGGGTACAGATGTAAGGGTTAGGATAAAAGGGGATACGCTAATGGCACCTGGAATAGGAGACGATACTCGTGGTTTAGCAATATTGCTGGCAGTGCTTAAGGCCATGAATGATGCATCGATTTACACTGAAGATGATGTGCTCTTTATCGCATCTGTTGGAGAAGAAGGATTAGGAGATTTGAGAGGAGTCAAGCATATATTCTCAGAAGGCCCCAAAGTGGATAGTTGGATCTCGATAGATGGAGGCTCAATAGGTAGAGTCAATACTCAAGGGTTAGGATCCTATAGATATCGTGTGAAATATATTGGCCCCGGTGGGCATTCTTGGGGAGCCTTTGGCCTGGTCAATCCTCATCATGCATTAGGAGATGCGATAGCGCGATTTGTAGAAAGGGCAGATGAGTATACCATGACAGGACCTCGTACATCTTATAATGTAGGAATCATTTCTGGAGGTACCTCTGTAAATAGTATCCCATTTGAATCTATAATGGAGATTGATATGAGATCTGTGGACCCTACGCGATTGGATACTATGGAAGTCTTATTAAAAACATCCATCCAAGAAGCATTGGATGTTCAGAATGGCAAAAAACGACTCGGAGCGCCTTTAACCGTTGAGACCATTCAGATAGGAAATAGACCTTCAGGAGAGCTTGATAATTCACTGCCATTAATTCAGCGAACGATGGCTGCGACGGCCTATATGGGTAAACGTCCGAAAATCACAAGAGGAAGTACCAATTCGAATATTCCAATCGCTATGGGTATTCCTGCCGTGACTATTGGTCGTGGTGGAATCGGAGGCAATGCGCATGCACTGGATGAGTGGTGGCTCAACAAAGAGGGATATAAGGCGATACAGCTCGCTATGCTAACGCTCATCGCAGAAGCAGGGTTTGCAACTTATTAATCTATTCTTCAGGCTGATTCCAACCAAATGCTTCTTTAATTTTGTTACAAATGGCAGTATTCTCATAGATACCTTTGAACTTTTCTGCCCCTACTCCGTAACTATATACTGGTATCATAGTCCCAGTATGATAATCTGAAGTAAATGCGGCTACTATTGAATCCATTTTAGATTCTTTTTGAATAGCAAGGCCTCCGGTTTCATGATCCGCTGTTATCACTACTAAGGTTTCACCATCTTTTTCTGCCCATTCTATTACCTCGCCGATGACCGTATTGAACTCTTTCCATTCGTCGATTACATAATCTATCATATTTGCGTGGCCACCCCAGTCAATCTGTGAGCCTTCAATCATCAAGAAAAATCCGTCCTCTGCTCCTCTACTACTTAAGTGGTCTAATCCTTTACTAACAGCAATTGATAGATACTCTCTCCCTTGGGCATGGGGTAGGGGTTCTTCACTGGATGTGAGGTAACCAAAATTTTGAGATGTAGGGATTTCGATTTCATTTAACTCCTTTTCAAAATAGGTAGACATCAAATATCCTTTCTCTTCAAGCTCTTTGATAAGATTACGATCATCCTTATTTCTGGCATCGAAATGCTTCTTTCCACCTCCTACAAAATAATCTATCTCAGTATCCAAGAAAGCTTCGGCTATATCTTCATAGTTTTTACGGAATTTATTATGCGCTATAAATGAAGCCGGCGTAGCATGTACAATAGAGGATGTAGCAATCAGACCTGTAGCCAATCCTCTCTCTTCTGCTTCTTCAAGGATTGTCTTGACTGAAAGCGTATCAGCATTTACACCAATAGCAGCATTATATGTCTTTACTCCACATGCGAATGCCGTGGCTCCAGCAGCACTATCCGTTATAAGCATATTGGAAGCATAAGGTTTGTGGAGTCCGATATATTCACACTTTTCGAAATTGGAGGTATTCCCATTGCTAAATGTGCCGGCACTCATTTGAGTGAGTCCCATTCCATCACCTATTAGAAAGATAACATTCTTTGCTTTTTTAGGTGCCTTCGGAGTACTTGATTCTGGACTACATGAAACAAAAATCAAGAAGCATATGAGACCAAGAAGGGATGAAATGTGATTGAACATAAAGATGTATTTATTTATATCAGCAATAAGTGACAAAGTAAAGGCTTTGCATATAACTATTAACAACTACAGACATCAAATGATTTAAATCTTTTGATACCTCTTGCCTGGTAGCGTTCTTATAAGTCCTTTGAACTCTAATGAAAGTAAAATCGAAGAAAGCTGGCCCATATTTACTTTTACTCGACTATGAATCCAATCAATACTCGCACTTTCCTGAGACTTAAGACTTGCAAATACAGATTCTTCGTCATCTGAAAGTTCTACAAAGAGTTGTGGCTGAATGTCTTTTGGAGCTTCTTTTTCTTCCCATCGCATAATGTAGGCGATATCAGCAACTGACATTAGGAGATGTGCTTTGTGTTGTTTAATTAGTGCGTTGCATCCAGCAAACTCCGCGTCATTTATTCTTCCAGGGAATGCAAATACATCTTTGAAATATTGATTTCCGAATTCTGCTGTGATTAAGGACCCTCCTTTGGAGGCAGACTGTATGACAATAATTACGTCGGCCATTGCGGCGATGACTCTGTTTCTTCTCGGAAAATTTTCACGATCCGCACGAGCGTTGAGGGGATACTCTGTAATCAAAGCCCCGCAAGATTTTATTTCATTAGCTAGCGATCTATGGGCTGCAGGATAGAGTCGATCTATTCCTGTTCCCATAATGGCAAGATTCTCAATCTGAAGATCACAGGCTTTCTTATGTGCGCATGCGTCTATCCCATAGGCTAGTCCGCTAATGAGCTGTACATTATATGCTTGCAAATCGCTAATCAGTTGCTCGCATATTTCTTTGCCATATGCTGTGGGCTTGCGAGTTCCTACGATCGCTACCGTCTTATTAGGATTGGGCCGAAAATCACCCTTGCTATATAAAAGTAGTGGGCCGTCATCTACATGAGTAAGTCTGGAAGGATAATCTTCATCTAAAAAGAAAGTGGTTTTTACCTTATGGGCATGTATATAATCCAGATCCGCTTTAGCTAATAATTCGGGACGTGCACTCAAGATTGAATTGGCGATGAATTCATCAATACCTGGGATCTTTAGAAGAGCAGATTTTCTTTCTTTGAATATGGCTTCTACTCCACCGCAATATGCCACAAGTTGTTTCCCCCGTTTAGAGCCTATTCTTAATATCTTAGTTAATGCAATCTGAAAGAGTCGCTGATCACTCATCTTACGAATATATCTTTTGATTTACTAATCACATAGTGATCTTTGTGATTAACCATAATATGTAGTTAGATTTGTTAGAAAATTATTATTTATCGTGATTATCCGGCTAATCTTTCTTGCCTTTGCGTTCCTTGGAATTTCTCTTAATGGAGAAGGACAAGTGAATCTTAAGATTGGGTATAATGTCGCAGTTCCTGATTTTTTAGAAAGCGATCAACTGCTTTCTTCTTATGCACCTGAGAATACAGAATTGGTAGATGGATTTGGCCACTTACGTTTTCTGCACGGTATTCAACTCGGTATGCGATATCAAATGGGGAGTACTGCACTAGAATTAGGATGGGAGAATATGAATCGTAATAGAGCTTCACTCTTTTATAATGCTACTTCTGATAGTTTCATTGAGAGGTCATATAAATATAGCTTGGCAGCCTATTCTATAGGAATGGATAACTATTTTGGGAATTATGGAATAGGAAGTGTCCTTAAATCTCAGTCTTTCAATATACAAAGGGAAATAGGAAGTAACAGTTTGCAAGTTGTCAATGACCGAAATTGGAATCTAAGACTACACTTCATATGGATAGTGCAGAAGAGTAGGAGTGTGTCACTGGCATTACAGCCGTATTATCAACTTTCATTAGGGGCTTATGACTTACAACCTCTTGCAGATGAATTAAATGTTACGAATTTATCAACATCTATGAGGCCAAGTATGTTCGGAATATCATTAGTTTTCTATAATGGAAAGCAAGAGCGGTAATATTATCTCGCATTCTTGAAATGATGTTTCTGACTCAGGTGGTCCAAAAGCAACTCCCATAAGTTCTCATAAGGAATAATTTCAATCTCAAACGGTTGATCGATTAATTCTATTTCTGAATTAATCATTCTATCGTAGAATTTCTTCGCATGCCTTTCTACGGCTTTTCTATTGAATCCTTGTTTAGCAATCACGACAAGCATTTTTATAAAGCAATTAGATCTGAAAGTATCCGAATTCTTTAGATACCTCGAAGAGTATTTTTCCAAGGCTTCTATGCGATCTATAGCTTTGGAGTATTCTCCTCTAATTATTAGAAATGACATTTGCGCTATAAGTAAAGGAATATTCATAGCACGCTTGTCTTTTGAAAAAGTGGGAAGATCATTTAGGAATCGCTGGATGCTAAAATGTTTTTTTCTGTCTTGGTAATTAACAACTTTTGATTCGATTAGAAGTCTAGTGTAGGCGTCGTATAAGTGCCATTTTGCTCTCTCAGAAGGTATCATGGACGAAAGAGATCTATTCTTCATAACTTCAAAGTAGACTGAAATACATTTGTTGTATTCTTTATTATGAAAGAAAAGAATCAATTCATTTTCTTTAAGGCGAAACCAAAGTGACATTTCAGGCGATACATAAGAGTATGCTTTTTGCAAAAGCTGCTCTCCCTCATAGAATTTCCTTTTCTGAATACAATAGCTAATTTGAACGAAGGTGAAAATGAGTTTTCCGGGTAAGTATTCGAATGATAATCGCTCGAAATAGTGCACTGCAGTTTTCGCGTTATCGTAAACTAACTCATTGTTATTTTCATTTAAGTATTTTACATATTTTATGAAGTAGAAATAATTATGAAAATAGAAGGAAGGAATTATGTTTTCATATGGAGAGAATTCTTGAAGAATAGAATCACATTTATCTATTATGTTCTGTTTTTTTTCTTGACTCTTATTATAGTGTAGGAATAATTCATTTCGAGCGAGCTCAATTTTTTTTTCGACCTCGTAATATTTGAGATAGTTGAGAAATTCTTTATTGGCTTTTAGCTCACTTTTAACATCACCTAATCTGTTGTATAGGGTGTAAATAATTCTATAGGCCTGAAATGAGATTTGGAGAAAGAAATATTTCTTAGATTCTCTTGTCAGCTTTTCTGCTACGTAAAGAGGAGCCATAAGATAACCGAGATTCAATAGTATCTCCGCTAAGAGCAGTTGCTTTTGACACAGAAAGAATTGACGTCCAAGTATTTGTTTGCTGGATACTCCTGGGTGCGATAGAATTATGCTTTCTGACGTATTCTTTATTAGACTATTAATTGTTCTTGTATTGACTTTTTCTTCATTTAGGCTGTTAAGGTTTCCATCTTTATCGAAATTCTCAACCATTTCTAACATAAAAGAGCTGTCTGGATCAGATGAATTATTATGAATTTTTGATTTCGCGATTCGATTGTTCAGTGAAACAAGTTCTTCTATGACCAGTTTATGGTAGTTTTTCTTCTTCATAAAAGGTTGATAATAAGTAATTTAGGCGTAAATCATATTTGAAAACGGACTTAATTCATATGCTACAAATGTAGTAAAACTGTCCGTGGTTAACGTTTATTACTACCGTATGTTTGTATCATCATTATAAAACAAAACTTATGTTAAACTCAATATTAAGATTTTTAGGAATTTCCAACGACAGCTCTGACGGCTTTTAGGAATCCGCTTTAAGAAAAGGTAGATACACTCACTATCCTTAGTCAAGGCCTGTTCAATTGAAGTGAAATGGTTAGGGTTAAGTTTAAAAGAATGGGTGACACACTATATAACAATGAAAGGATTGAACACAACATTTAGGTCGCAAACGGGGGAAAGCACCTCAACAAGACCTATCAGGAAACGTTCCAGTACTCCGAATTCACTTGCTGTGGATAGAAGAATGTACAGATCGATGTTTGCTGAAATGAGCCAACTTTCTTCTTGTCTAATGGTAGGTTCATTAGAAGATAGAGAGGTTTACGGGTCTATGAGTTAATTCGTCATAGCAACTGTATCAATTGTAAGAATTATTTTTTTTTGGGGGATGGCTGTGGTGGCTATATGTGAGGTCAGTGTAATACTGACCTCTTCTTTATCCAAATAGCAGCAATGCAAATATTATAAAAAGGGAAAGTGACTCACACACTTTCGAATATAGAGAGGTTTACGGGTCTATGAGTTAATTCGTCATAGCAACTGCATCAATAGTAAGATTTTTTTTTCGGGGGATGGCTGTGGTGGCTATATGTGAGGTCAGTGCAATACTGACCTCCTCTTTATCCCAATAGCAGCAATGCAAATATTATAAAAAGGGAAAGTGACTCACACACTTTCCTTTTTTGCTTTTATATTTTTCCATATTCGGAGATGGATTGAATGTTAAAACATCTAAGAACATCTTTCGAACTGAATCTGGTAAATTGGAGATTGATTATTCTTCTGTAGTAATACTTAGACTGGTTTTGTCAGACTCTTGGATGTCTTGTCCAAAGAAGTAAAACTTTATTTTTGTTTTACCCACCTTAAAAGCATCTGCATTTCCATCTTCTACTATTTCCTTATACTTCTCCAAAAGATCATTCGAGGCTCTTCTACCATTTACGACGAGTTGATCGCTAGTTAGACTTAGTTTGTTTTTACCTTTTTTAAGCTCAAAGTCTTCTGCCATTTCTTCGCCAAGTGATATTTTTAGGTCATCAGAATTCTCCGCTAGGCCAAATTCTAAATCATATTCAAGATCTTCGAAATTGGCATCCTCCATAGCCTCAGCTACTGTAATGCCTATCTCACCGCCTAATTCCGCCATAGCTACACTAAAAGCCGCCATTCCTTCCGAAAAATCCTTTTCTTCAAATTCTATTTTGAGTCTATGAGCCTTTTCTTGAAACTCGTTACCCCATCCATCGTCGAATTGTTCTGCGAAGCCTTCCGAAACGGCTTCCATCTTTTCTACCCATTCTTCATTAAATGTTTCAGAAATTCTATCGCTCATTTCTTCTATATGAGATTCCCATTCTTCACCATTCTCTTCCATCCAATCTTCCATTCTTTCGCCAAGTCTTTCTAATCTTGCTTCAAGTTTCCGGTGATTTCTCTTAGAGTGCAATTTGTTTCTCTCAGAATGCATTTGGTTTCGTTCTGATCGATATTCGTTCTGTAAGACTCTTAGTTCTTCTTTTTGCTCATGCATTTTAACATTAAATTCCTCTTTGATCTCTCGCAGGGAAGCGAGTTTCTCTTCTTGTTGAACTCTAATCTCTTCATGAAGCTCTTCAATCCTAGCGTGTGCTTCTTCTATTTTGATTTCTTCCTCCATTTTTATTTCCTCGCTATCAGGTTTGATGGTATCTATAAATAAAAATGATTTTGGCGAATTATAATTCTGAGATTCTATTTCTTCATTAATATCTTGACCTTCAATGGTATTTGTCAAGGATTCTTTAGAAATCCAACTGGCGCCTAAAAATAGGCAGAAAAATAATATAGCAACACCAATACCTGTTCTGGCGGACAATTGATTTGAATTGCTAACGGGTTGTTTTAAAATTCTCTTGATACGATTCATTAATAATGGTTTATTGGTAAATAATGCAAGCGACAATGGTCCATTGCTTCTGTTACGAAGTGCTTCTACTTTAAGTAATGATTTGGCATATTCTACCCGATTAGGGAAACATTCGATCGAAATCTCATCACAATGATGTTCTCTCGATTGTTTGATTTCGCTTGTCATCCACCAAATAAGAGGGTGGAAGAAAAATAAAGATTCGGAGATAACAATTACTATGTTTTTTAAATAGTCATTCCTAAGAATATGTCCCATTTCGTGGGCTATAATGTACTCTACTTCTTTAGAACTCAAGTGACTAATAGCTACCAGCGGTAGAACAATGATGGGTTTTAAATGGCCAAAAACCATCGGGATGTCTATTTTATCACTTGTGGCAATTAGGACTTTTTTAGAAACTTTTAGCGTCCGCCTTATTTCTATAAAACTTTTTAGAATCGGAACTGGAACATTATATTTTAAGGTTTGCTTTAAATTTTGTAATCCCAGGAAGCCCCAAAACATTCTACCCATCAATATTGAGAATCCCAGTAGCCATGTAATTGTAATATGGAGATGAATGTTATTAATCCATTGATCTCCTATAGACGGAGTGAATTCTGTCTGATAATTTTGAATTACTTTTGAAGAAACGGCAAGAGGGGAAGGGACGGAGTCATTCAAATCAGATTCTAACCAATGCTGAGCACTACCAAAGCAATATATAAACGTGAATAAAGTGGATACCAGAACGACGAATAGCATGGCAACACCTAACTGTGAAACATGCAAGCTATTTTCTTTCAAAAAACCGCTTTTAGCATATTTGAATACAAGTGCGATTAGGGTTACTTGCCAAAGACTATGCAGGAGCGTAGTGGTGATAACATTGGCTAAGTCATGGAATACTATAGTTGCCATCATTATTTGGATTGATTTTCAAGTTTTTCTATAAGAGCTTTTATCTCAGATAACTCTTCAATGCTCGGAGTATGATTTCCTAATGCATGTAGTACAAGAGAAGATGTAGAGCCTTGGAATGCAGCATCCATTAGAGAGGAAAGAAGATGCTTCTGCGTATCTTTCCGATCTATCTTTGACCTATATATATGAGTCCTACTGGAAGTATCACGACTGAGTAATTTCTTTTCAGTCATGATTTGCATGATCTTCAAGGTAGTGGTATAGCCTACATCATTTTTTTTTGAGATTTCCTCATTGACATTCCGAACGGTTTGAGGACCATTTTCCCAGAGTACTTTTAATATCTGGAGTTCTGCTTCTGTAGGTTTTTTTTGCTTCATACTTATCTACGACAATCTTCGTACTTCAAATATATACGAAAACCTTCGTAATAAGCAACCCTTACCCTAAATCTGTAGAATAGATTCGATTAAAGAAGTATTAAACCCGACTAAAAGTATTCTCTCGTCAGGAAGTATAAAGATTCAATGAGTACCGACCTATGATTTAAGTATCGCCTCAACTTGTGCTAAAACATTTTCAGCAGTGTAGCCAAACTTCTCATCTAATACTGTATACGGTGCAGAATACCCAAAATGCGTCATCCCGAAAACATTACCTTTCTCTCCTATAAAGCCTTCTAAGGTTACTGGTAATCCAGCTGTTATTCCAAATCTTGGCGTTTGCTTAGGAAGAATAGAATCTTGATATACCTTATCCTGCTGTCTAAATAGCCCTTCAGATGGCACGGAAACGATCCTTGCCTTGATACCTTTCTGTTCGAGGAGAGGTAATGCAGCAACAAGCGTCGCAACCTCTGAACCATTTGCCAGAAGTACAATATCTACTTTATCCTTGTTATCATGAACGATGTAGCCACCTTTCTCAGCGGCCATGGATTCGCTAAGTCGGTCACCATTTATAGCTGGTAAATCCTGAATATTTTGTCGAGAGAGAATAATTCCAGTAGGTTGATTTTGAGTTTCCAGCATAATCTTCCATGCTGCTACTGTTTCTGCGCTGTCTGCTGGACGGAGTGCTATTAATGATGGTAGCCCAGAGTGATTGTGAAGCTTCTCAAGCAATCTTAGTTGTGCTTCTTGTTCTATTGGCTGGTGTGTAGGGCCATCTTCTCCAACTCTAAATGCATCATGGGTCCATAGAAAATTGACAGGTTGCTCCATAAGTGCAGCAACTCTCAAAACTGGTTTCATATAGTCAGAGAATGCAAAGAAAGTTGCGCAAACTGGAATCACTCCGCCATGCAAAGCCATTCCAGTGCTCATCGCGGCCATCGTTAATTCAGATACACCCGCTTGTAAAAATGCTCCTGAGAAATCTCCATTAGCGAAAGCTTTTGATTTTTTCAAAAAACCATCCGTCTTATCACTATTAGAAAGATCCGCAGAAGCGACAATCATATTCGGAACATGCTCTGCAAAATGTGCTAACACTCTAGATGAAGCATTTCTTGTTGCATCATTTGCCTTGAGCTCTATTGCTGCCCAATCTATTTCAGGCAAAGCACCGCTTAGAAATTGGTTGAGCTGATTTGCAAGAGCAGGATTCTTTTCTTCCCAATCATTTTGGACATTCTTACGTGCCTTAACTTCCTCTCTTTTTTGATCTAAAACCTGCGTATAATACCTCTGAACATCGTCAAAGACAACGAAAGGATCTTCGCTATTTCCACCTAAATGCTTAATTGTTTCTTCAAAAGAAGCATTGGACTTACCAAGTGGCTTACCGTGGGTCTCTACTTCTCCTTCATGAGAAGAACCATCTGCTTTGACAGCTCCTTTTCCCATGATTGTATTTCCTATAATAATTGAGGGTCTGTCTGTCTCTGCGATACATGCGTCCAGAGCCTTTCGGATTGCTGCAGGATCATTACCATCTATAGTGACAACATGCCAATTCCAGCTTTCATATTTCTTAGCAGTATCTTCTCCAGTTACTTCACCTACTGTAGTGGATAGTTGGACATCATTGGCATCATAGAACATCGTAATGCCTCCTAACCCTAAGTGCCCTGCGATACGACCGACACCCTGAGAGATCTCTTCTTGAATTCCTCCATCAGATATATACATATAAGTCCGGTGGCTCATCCACTCTCCGAAACGCGCGACTAAGAATCGCTCCGCTACAGCAGCACCTGCTCCAAATGCATGTCCTAATCCCAATGGGCCAGAGGTGTTTTCTATGCCTCTGGTAACATCTATCTCCGGATGTCCAGGGGTAGCACTCTTCCATTGTCTGAAGTTTTTGATATCCTCCAGAGATAGCTTACCTAAGAGCGTGAGTTGCGAATACAACATTGCTGACATATGGCCAGGATCCAGAAAAAAGCGGTCTCTCTGAGCCCAACTCATATCATCTGGATCAAATCGAAGGTACTCAGAGTACAATATCTGTATAAAATCAGCTCCTCCCATTGCCCCTCCCGGGTGACCAGAAGCTGCTTGCTCTACCATAGCGGCTGATAAGATTCTAATGTTGTCCGCTGCTTTAGTTGCTATTGTTGTACTCACAGATGTATATATTGATCTAAAAAAGCACCAAATGTAAGGACTCCGTTGGTATGCCTTTACTTTTTTTAGAAATGTTATTTAGCGCTCTTCCTTTTTGTTAGAAGCGAATGGGCCGATAATTGGTATTTATTAGAATGAAGACAAGTTTCAATAGTGCTATAGCAAAGAATTGATTTCGCTTATGATATGGACTATTATCTCTTCTGTGGGCAATGAGATATCAACTCTTATTGCATCATGAGGTTCTACTAATATGTCAAATTGGGATTGCAATAGGGAAGTAGGCATAAAATGTCCAGAACGTTTCTTCATACGATCCCAAATAAGATCAAAAGAACCATCCAAGAAGATCTAAAAGACTTGATCAACCAAGCCTTTCTCTAACTGTGTACGATATTGTTGCTTTAATGCAGAACAACTAATTACAGACCCACTATGCATAGAAGCCTGTAAGCCTTCCATTCGGATATACTCAAGCCAAGGTTCTCGATCCTTATCGTCGAGCGCCTTACCTGAAGCTATCTTTTCGATATTAGTTGCCAGGTGTAATTAATCTGCTTCTATATAAGGAATAGAGAATTCATCAGCGAGGGCATTCCCTACAGTGGACTTGCCAGATCCAGACACACCCATTACATAGTAGATTCTTCTGAGTCTTTCCAATTCTTAAAATTTCTTTTTGGCAAAAATTGGGTGGAGGTCTTTAATCTTTTTAAGCGCTGCCGATCCATACCAAGGATGTAACTCCATTATTAAGCTTCCGGCTTTTATTGCAGGATCAGTTGTTGTTAATGCTGCTGCCTCCTCCAGAGACGTAACATTGAAGATTTAGATCCCTCGAATATCTCCATCATCAAGAAATGGTCCTGCTATTGACTCTTCTTTAGAGATTTATTCAAATAACATTTCCCTTTACATTTTGAATTAGGATTTACACATAACGTATTAGCGATCAGTGTCCTATTAAAATGAAAATAGACATAAACTGCAAAATCCTTAAATGAAAAGGACATTACAATAAGAAGTAATAATATGACTGATATGTTTCTCAATGCAGTTGTTATATGTTACCATAAGCCAATCATGAGTCCACTCCGGAAAGTGAGAATAATGGAAATATCGCCAAAAGGGCCGTTTCCCGATATTATGACTTTCTGGAGTGGACTCAATCATTAGCCCATATTCTCCTGTTACAATTTGAATAAGATTAAAGGTATCACATTTACCAATGTGCGTTTGTGACTTAAGTTACTTTAAACATACTTGTCAGTAATGGGAGATTGCATTTCATATCTCTTTATATTAGCCCAATATTGTTTTTTGAAAATAAGCTGATTAAAAGGTAAGATTCAAATCTAATAATTCTTTATTAATGAATCAAAAACGAAAATCCAGGTTTAAAAGCAATATAATATGGTGTTTAATTAGGAACGGAAATTACCTTATTTTCTAATAGAGATTAACCGCTTGTTCGCAGATTAATACCTTCATAAGATAAGGATATGCCCCTTTGTTAGGCTTAGATGAGGTGTCAATGTGTCTAAACATTTTATGAGAATGAGGATTGCTATCTCATATTGTAGGTTTAGATTCCGCCTATTAAAACGACCTCTTTCTCATTCATCAACTTTAGGATTTTCGTATATAGCATTGCTTTCCACTAAACTCAATCCTCACGTATGAAATGGCTTAAAAGAATCCTCCTTGGTTTAGTAATCATAGCTTTAATCGTAGCTGTCTTCGGATATTTTTTTCTACAGAAACAACGTCCTAATTATGACGAGAATATAACCATTGAAGGGCTTACGGGGCGGGTGGATATCCATTATGATGACTTCGGAATACCACATATCTATGGTGCTACAACGGATGATACTTATCGCGGATTGGGATATGCCCATGCGAAGGATCGACTATGGCAGATGGAATTATTGAGGAGGATCGCTCCGGGGAGATTATCTGAAATCTTGGGTCCCAATACAATAGATACAGACAAGTTTTTTAGAGCTGTAGATATAGCCACAAATTCAAAGGACGCAGTTCGTCGATTTCAAGCAGAGGGAGCTCCCGAGATCCAATCTCTTGTGAATGCTTACTTAGAAGGTGTAAATCACTATATCGCTAATGGGCAAAAGCCAATCGAATACACCATTCTTGGAATCGAGAGAAGCCCATATACACTGGAGGATATTTATAATGTTTTTGGTTATATGGCTTTCAGTTTTGCGATGGCACATAAGACAGAACCAGTTACTACTCAAATACTTAAGAATCATGGACAGGCATATCTAAATGATCTCAATATGCATGTAGATACCACCACAGTAACGATCGATAGCGATGTGAACGGAGACCTTGGAAAGCTTTCCATGCATGTAAATGACCTATTGGAAGGACTTCCTGTAGCACAATTTATAGGAAGTAATAGTTGGGTAATAAGCCCATCTAAGACTACTACGGGAGGAGCGATATTTGCCAATGATCCACATATAGGCTTTGCTCAACCATCAGTATGGTATGAAGCGCATTTAGAAGCTCCGAATTTTAGTCTCTACGGGAATTTTATAGGAGGAAGTCCGATAGCTTTGATCGGTAATACCCGCCATCATGCAATTGGTGTGACGATGTTTGAAAATGATGATATGGATCTGTATCAAGAGGAAATAGATGATAGCGACACTCAATATTCTTTTAAAGGTGAGATGCGGCCTCTCGTAAAGCGGACTGAAATGATTCCTGTAAAAGGAGGAGAAGATGTCGCTATCGAAATTAAAAAGACACATCATGGAAGTATCATCTCTCATGTCACTAAGGGGATGGAGGAGATGAAAGATATTTCAATGTTTTGGGTGTATCAGAAATTCCCAAACAGAACGATGGAAGCCGCTTATCAGATTATGAACGCGACGAGTGTAGATGGAGTGAAAGGTGGTGCGGCTATGCTAACTTCACCAGGGTTGAATATCATGTACGGAGATGTAGATGGTAATATAGCATATTGGGCTGCCGCCAAATTACTGAAACGTCCCGAAGGAGCTCACGCCAAGCTTATTATGGATGGGAGTTCTGGGGAGTACGATATCATTGAGTATTATGATTTTGAAGATAATCCTCAAGCGGTCAATCCGGAATGGGGCTACGTCTACAGTGCTAATAATCAATCTGTATCCACTACAGGAATCGCTCATGAAGGATATTACTTACCTGAAGATCGCGCAAGACGCATCAAGCACCTATTGGATAATAAATCTGACTGGAATACCGAGGATGTCAAGGGTATGATCACGGATGTTACTTCTATGAATACACCCGAGATCACGGCTTCTCTGATTGGATATTTAGAAAACACATTAGGTGACAGAAGTGAAACTCAATCTCAAGCGCTTTCTATCTTGTCATCCTGGGATGGTCGTCATTCTATGGAGGATATAGCACCAACCATTTACTATAAATGGCTATATCTGACGATGGCTAAAGCTATGAAAGATGAAGTAGGGGAAGGATTTGAGGAGTTTTTAAACACATTCTTAATGAAAAGAAGTCTACAACCGCTAATTGCAAATAACCAGAGTATATGGTGGGATGATGTAGCGACAGATAAAAAAGAGACGTCCTCAGAATTAATCAATGAATCTTTTGGAGAGGCTATACAATCATTGGAAAAACAACTTGGAGCAGATATTTCCAAATGGAAATGGGAACGAGTACATACTATCGAGCATGCGCATGCATTGGGGGCGAATGAGACTTTAAGACCATATTTTAACGTAGGGCCTTATCATCTGACGGGATCCAGAGAAGTGATCAATAACTTGGCTTTTGCCTTGAGCGGGGATGGGATGTACGAAGCTTTATCTGGTCCTTCATGTCGCCGCGTGATTAATATGAATGCACTAGATGATGATAACTGGAGTATACTTCCTACAGGTCAATCTGGGAATCGATGGAGCCCTCATTATAAGGATCAGGCCGAAATGTTTAATAGAGGGGAGTTCCGAAGGCAACTAATGAACAAAGAAGATATTCTAAAAGTCTCAGCCCATCATTCTATACTAAAACCGACTGAGTAATATATTATGATAGGTTCGAATAGATTAGAAAGATGGAAATCGATGTGGTATCCCACTCGATATCATGGTCATGGCCGGAAGAAAAGTTTCTTTGAAGGTTGGTATTTCAAAATGGTGTCTGCAGATGGATCAATTGCGATGTCTGTTATTCCAGGTATATCAATGGATGAGCATGGTAAAAAGCATGCATTTATTCAGGTTATAGATGGAACGAAAGCAATTTCCTCTTATCATGAGTTTGATTTCGAAGAATTTGAAAGTAAGAAAGATCGATTCGAAGTCAGCATAGCTGGAAATACTTTCAATGTGGATCAACTTATACTTGATCTGCCAGGGCTCACTGGAACCGTTAGGATGGAAAATCATGTTCCTTGGCCTAAGTCATTAGGTGCTCCTGGCATAATGGGATGGTATTCCTTTGTCCCTTTTATGCAATGTTACCATGGGGTATTAAGTATGCATCATAAACTTTCTGGATCGCTAGAAGTCTCAGGAACGCCTCACTCATTTGATAACGGTATCGGATACATTGAGAAAGACTGGGGAACCTCCTTTCCTAAGAGTTGGATTTGGTGTCATTCTAATCATTTTGAGCCTGCCAAAAAGAGGATCTCCTTACTTGCTTCTGTAGCCCATATTCCTTGGATGGGATCCTATTTTGTTGGAATTTTGGTAGGCTTGCGAATAGAAGGTACGCTCTATCAGTTCACTACTTATAATGGATCACGACATACCGGAAGCATAGATGAATCCAATGTGTATCTGCAGTTTACGAAGGGAGATTTGACACTAACGCTAAAGGCAACTAAGGCGAAGACCGCTGAACTTATATCTCCTATATCTGGCGGAATGCGCGGAAAAGTGAATGAAAGTATAGATGCTACAGTAGCACTTGTCCTCAGCAAATCTGGAGAGGTTATTTATGAAGGAATTGGGAAACATACAGGACTTGAAATTGCTGGAGATATAGATGTATTACTCAAGAATTAAAACGGCTGCGATTATTACTCCCCTCACATCTTGTACAGTCTATCTCAAAGATGTTTCTTTGTGGGCTTACAGTCTTACATCAGACAAATGTGTAAGATGTTGATGAACATAAACCTATCTTATCTATTGAAGTAATTTAAGGATTGGTCGGATTGGCGAGAATAACTGTTTGATAGTCAGGAAGAAGCTCTTTTTTTCTTTTCACGCCATAGCTATGGATGGACGAATGATCTCGAAGAGTCGAGGCAACGGGCTCGAAATGAGGGAGCCTTGAATAGGGCGGGCCTGCAAAGCCGAAGTATCTGGCTATCAATGAGTTGTGCGGAGGCATCTTGTTTAATTCTTAAATAATTTCTTTATAAAGCCTAAACAAATAGCAGAATGAGCAATATTCATAAGTGTGTAATTATAGGGTCTGGACCTGCGGGTTATACAGCGGCGATTTATGCAGCACGTGCTGGAATGAACCCAGTGGTATTTACAGGAGCAGAACCTGGTGGTCAATTAATGATTACGACCGACGTAGAGAATTACCCAGGATATCCTGATGGTATTATGGGGCCTGCGATGATGGATGAATTCAGAAAGCAGGCGGAGAGATTCGGAACAGATATAAGATATGAGATGATCGACAAAGTTGATTTCTCAGGTCCTGTCCATAAGATTTGGAATGAAAGCGGAGATGAGATTCAGGCGCACACAGTAGTTATATCGACGGGAGCTAGTGCTATGTGGCTCAACCTCCCTTCTGAACAGAGACTTATGAATAAAGGCGTTTCTGCATGTGCGGTTTGTGATGGTTTCTTTTTTAAGGATTTAGAAGTGGCACTAGTTGGTGGAGGAGATACCGCGGCTGAAGAAGCTACTTACTTAGCCAAGTTATGTCCGAAAGTACATATGCTCGTGAGAAGAGATGAGATGCGTGCCTCTAAGATCATGCAGCAACGTGTTTTGGAAACGCCTAACATCGAAGTACACTGGAATACCGAAACTGTCGAAGTGCATGGAGAAGAAGAAGTAACAGGAGTGAAGATTAGGAATAATAAAACGAATGAAGAATCTCAGCTTGATGTGAAAGGGTTTTTCGTTGCGATCGGACATAAGCCCAATACTGGTATATTTAAAGAGTGGCTGGATATGGATGGGACGGGATATCTTACATTAGAAGGAGCTTCTTCTAAGACTAAAGTAGAAGGAATCTTTGCTTCTGGGGATGCGGCTGATAAAGTCTATCGTCAGGCAGTTACGGCTGCAGGAACAGGATGCATGGCAGCTTTAGATGCAGAAAGATATTTAGTAGAAAAAGGGATTATATAGTTTTTCCCTTCCTATGGATTTTCTATCTTTCATTTCTAACATAAAAAATACAAAAGAATGAAGTTAAGGTATATAATTGGGGCGCTGATTTTGGGGTTCTTTTTGGCATGTGGAGGAAGCGGTGATAAGCCTAAAGCCAACAGTGCAAAAAAAGAAGGATCTAGTGCTAAGTCTATGGTCAAAAAGGGTGAATCTGCGGCATCTAATAAAAAAGGTAAGTTAGTCTTCAAGCAATATTGTATAGTTTGTCATGGAGCTGATGGTAAGCTTGCCGTAAGTGGCGCAAAGGATTTAAGTATCTCCAAGCTTTCTAAGGAAGAACGGATTCTACAAGTGACTAATGGGAAGGGGTTAATGACACCTTATAAAGATATATTAAGTGCTGAGCAGATTGCAAGTGTTGTAGATTACCTTGAAGAGCTCCGCAATTAAGCTTTGCGCCCATATAGAAGTATGAAAAAATCGACGTGGCCACTTGTCTTCGGATTGGTGGCCTTTTTTATTGGGGATATTTTTGGACAACAGGATTCAATTGTTAAAATTGGGGTGATAGAGAATATCGTGGTATCCGCAACTCGACTCCCTTCTGATGTTGAGTCAAGTATCTATAGTAGTACTGTTGTGGATATTACAAGTAGACAACCATATTTACAATTACGATCTTTATCTGAGCAATTGGACATGGTTCCTGGAGTATATATGACCAATGATAATAACTATGCTCAGGACCAACGTATTTCGATTCGGGGTTTCGGTGCACGATCTGCATTTGGTGTAAGAGGTATAAAGCTGATTGTGGATGGTATTCCAGAAACTACTCCTGATGGACAAGGTCAATTAGATAATTTGATGTTGAGTGATATTTCCTCATTACAAGTATTGCATGGCCCGAGTGGGAGTTTATATGGTAATGCAGCGGGTGGAGTGATCTCAGTAAAGACAACAGATCCGCTTTTAGCAAAGCCTCTGAAAGCGTCCTTTCGAAATGGAGCATATGGTCTGAGGAATACAGCAGTAAGTGCAGGAACTCATAATAGGAACTCAGGGATTATGCTATCTATGATGCATCAAAATTCTGATGGGTATCGTGAGCATAGCGCATCTACTCAATTAAATATGGCGGTGAAAGCGGCGCATAAAACGGACAATAGTCGACTCAACTTTGCTCTTCATTATACAAATAGTCCGAAAGGCGAGGACCCAGGGGGAATTAACCTCACTGATGTTACAGATGATCGCCAATCCGCGAGACCCAATAACGTAAAGTTCAATTCCGGAGAATCTATAAAGCATTGGAAGAGTTCGTTGAACTATAAGCTATCTTTCAATCCGACTTTAGAATTTGAGTCTTATGCATTTATTTCTGGAAGGAGCTTTGAAGGTAGACTTCCATTTGGAAACGGGGGATGGATAGATCTTAATAGATTTTACTATGGACTCGGATCACATCTTAACATTAAGCAAGAGTTAGGAATTAGTCTTAATAAGTTACTTATAGGTTTCGACATTGCTCAGCAATCTGATGATAGAGATCGATTTGTCAATTTAGATGGTGTTCAGGGAGCGGCTACGCTCTCTCAAAATGAATCATTTGGCTCAGTTGGGTTATATCTTATAGACCAATTAACATCAGGAAAATGGACGCTTAGAGGAGCGCTTCGTTATGATATAAATAGATTAGAAGTAGGAGACTCATTTCTGTCAAACGGGGATGATAGTGGGAATAGAAATATTAATAGTTTCAATCCCGCAATCGGAATAAATTATAATTGGTCCGAGGATCAATTTATCTATGCTTCTTATAGCACCAGTTTCGAAACACCTACCTTAAGCGAGTTGAGCTCCAATCCTGATGGTGGAGGATTTAATGGAAATTTGAATACACAATCTGCAAGAAATTTAGAATTCGGAGTGAGAGGTAAGTTGAATGAACGCTTATCATACGATCTAACTACATATAATATAGCAACGGATGACGAGGTGCTTCCTTATGAGCTAGAGGCCTTTCCAGGTCGTACTTTTTTTCGCAATGCAGGAAGTACAGATAGGGTAGGGCTAGAGTCTAAAATTTCATACATAGCCAATGATATATTGACTTTTGATGGTAGCTATTCTTATAGTTCTATAAAATTTGACGAATATATTAGAGATGGGGATTCTTTTTCTGGAAATAGAATCCCCGGACTTCCGCAGCACCAAGTGGGATTTTCAACAGTTTATGAAAACAAAGATTTTATTGGAAGAATTCATATAGACCATGCCAGTTCTTTGTTTGGTAATGATTCAAACACTGTTGAAGTAGATGAAAGAACGAGGGTCAACCTATCTGTGAGTCGAAAGTGGAAATTAGAAAAAATGAATTTTCAATTGTTCGCCTCCGTTAATAACTTATTGCCAGAGGAATACTACGATAATATTAGAATTAACGCTTTTGGAGGGAGGTACTATGAGGCAGCACCGGGAAGATTATGGATGGTAGGTGGCTCATTTAGTTTGAACTGAAAATCTAAAATAGGATAAAATAAAAATGCCCTATTCCATAATTGGAGATAGGGCATTAGTTTTTTGAAATCAGTTTCTTACTGAACCTCAAATGTAACTTTGAGATTAACTCTATACTTATCGACTTTTCCCTTAATTACAGTAACACTCTGTGACTGTACGAAGGCCGATTTTACTCCTTTGAGGGATTCGCTGGCTTTGATTACTCCTTTAGCCGTTGCATCTTCCCAACTCTGAGTTGAATCACTCAAGAGTTCTATTACTTTCATAATTGCCATAATCTATAATTTTAGTTTTTTTAGAATAACTTATTCTCCTTTTAGACTAAGATTTGTCTAACAAGTAACTATAACTACTTGGGATTAAGATTAATTGCCAGATTCAATAAGAATCAACACCCACACTACTATAGAAGATCAGAAAAGGAACTTAGAGATTGTATCTGTAAATACGATACTTTTTGTAAAGTTCGGAGTTCAACTTAACAGCTGAAGCGTTCATTTCAGGATTATTCTCGAGTACCCAAGATACTTCTCCTGCGATAACGTTATCCTTCCGTGCTTGAAGGATGTTTTTTGAGAAGAAGATCGCCTCAATACCTTTTCTACGATAGCCATCCATAACTCCGAGCGCCATTATTCTCACATAACGCGTCTTATGTCTTCTTCGCAGTAGCTTGATGATATTAAAAGGGAACAAGCGTCCTTTTTTAAAGTCTTTCGTTATTTCATTGACATTATTAATGGTAATACCAAAACCTATGGCTTTACCATTATCTTCAGCTATATACAACCAATTAGGATTGGCCAACATTTTTAGTTCATCTGCAAGATGTTTTAGCTCGGAATCCGTCCATGGAACAAAGCCCCAGTTATCTTTCCACGCGTTATTATAGATTTCTCTTATCTGCCCGACCTCCTCATGAAATTTTTTCATGTTGAGATTACGAAAGGTAATCCCTTGCCGCGCTAATCTCTCTTCAAGCGTTTGAGCGAGGCGTATTGATTTTTCTGATGCCTTATCAGTATAAAGGATATAGGCATAATAATCCATCTCTTTGACACAACCATAACGCTCTACATGATCCTTATAATAGGGCTTATTGTAAGTCATCATGATTTTAGGAGACTCATCAAACCCTTCGATTAGGATACCTGCAGTATCATTTGTTGTGAGGTTTGTCGGTCCTAAAACCGCATCTACTCCTTTCTTCCGATTCCACTCATTAGCCGTATCAAGGAGTGCCTTCGATACTTCATAGTCATCTATAACATCGTAAAGTCCAAAGAAGCCGACGTTACATTTTTGATAGTCGTTATAGTTATTGTTGAGAATGGCAGTAATTCTTCCGACTATTTTCCCATCTCGTTTGGCCAAAAAAGCTTGGAGCTCAGAATGTTCAAAAAAAGGATTCTTTTTCTTGTTGAAGAGATCCTTTTGGGACATATATAGCTCGGGAACATAGTACTCATCATCTTTGTATAGATCATAAGGAAAGTCTATGTAAGTCTTAAGTAAGCTTTTAGAATTAACCGGGATTATTTTGATGCTACTGCCAGTTGAACTCATCTAAAGCTCCTGATATGAGTTCACTTCAGTCTTTTCAAATACGCCAACCTTATGGGCGCACTTAGTAATTTTATCCACAGCTTCCTCAATTTGTGCAAATGTATGAGATGCCATTAGAGAGAATCTTAATAACGAAGAGGAGCTCGCTACTGCTGGAGAAACCACTGGATTCACAAATACTCCTTCATCGAGAAGCATCTTAGTAATACCAAATGTCTTAAAATCGTCACGAATGAAAATTGGAATGATTGGCGTCTCGGTATGTCCTATGTCGAACCCAGCCTCACGTAACAACTTCATCGAATAATGCGTATTCTCCCATAGCTTATCAAGCCGTTCAGGTTCTTGCTCCATGAGATCAAGTGCTGCAATGACACTCGCTGCATTGGCAGGAGCAATACTTGCAGAGAAAATTAGAGAGCGTGCATTATGCTTAAGATAGTTGATTGTAGTTTCATCAGCAGCTATAAATCCTCCGATACTTGCGAGAGATTTACTGAAAGTACCCATTATAAGATCTACCTTATCAGTAAGACCAAAGTGATCTGCAGTTCCACGGCCATTTCTACCAAGAACTCCTAAGCCATGGGCGTCATCGACCATAATATTGGCCCTGTATTTTTCAGCAAGTGCTGTGATCTCTGGAAGTTTAGCGATATCTCCTTCCATACTAAATACACCATCTATAGCAATAAGCTTAATTCTATCAGGCTCACACTTCTGTAAGATCTTCTCAAGTGAAGCCATATCATTATGTCGATATTTCAACACCTTGGAAAAGGAAAGACGAGAACCATCAATGATACAGGCATGATCAAGCTCATCAATGATGATATAGTCATGACGTCCAGTAACAGAAGAAAGTACTCCTAAGTTCACTTGAAATCCGGTACTAAATACTAGGGCTCCTTCTTTACCAACGAATTTCGCTAATCGGCGCTCAAGTTCGATGTGCAGATCCAACGTTCCGTTTAGGAAGCGAGAACCAGCAGTACCAGAGCCGTATTTATCGATTGCTTTTTTAGAAGCTTCTTTTAGTTTCGGGTGGGTTGTAAGACCGAGATAACTATTCGATCCGAACATAAGTACATCCTTTCCTCCTATTTTAACAACGGTATCTTGCTCAGATTCGATTGTTCGGAAGTATGGGTACAATCCCATGGCTTGGACTTTTTGAGGCACATCATATGCCATCATCCTTTCCTTTAACATATTATCCTTTTTCATTCAGCGGTGATATCTAAAATTGCACAAATATATGATTTCATTATGAAGTGATTTAAACCACTTCATAACTTCAGACAACGCTCGAAGTCAACTCCGAGTTCTTAGTATTTTTCTTTTCTTTCTTAACCTCTTCAAAATCTGATCTGACTAATAAGTCCCACATTGGGCTACTTACACCAAATCCCTTCTCAGGATCCACATAATGATGCTTTAAATGATGTGTTTTTAACGTATTCCACAATTTACCTTTCAACTCAACATGGTGAATCGCATAATGAACCATGTCATACATAAGATATCCTATCAAGAAAATGGCAAAAAATGCTCCAAATCCTTCGATAGGAATGAATGTCATGTACAAGAAATAAAATCCCGTGGCCAAGGGTATACTTACTGAAGGCGGGAGTACAAGCCTAAGTCGGTCACAGGGATAATCATGATGTACACCATGAAAGATGAAATGCATCTTTTTACCAAATTCCGAACTGGGGTGGTAGTGGAAAATGAATCTATGCATGATATACTCTACTGCAGTCCACGCCAAAAAGCCAAGCGCTCCCCAGGCTATAAAATCAATAAATGAAATTCCAGAAATCACACTTGTATAGATGAAGTAGGATATAACTGGAACAAATACTATGAGCGGGGTCGAAAAGTGAACCTTAGAGAGCAACTCCATCCAGTCTTGCTTAAACAAGCGTATGGATTCCGGAGAATTGGAAACATATAATTTATTAGAGGCCATTATTCTATTGTTATTTTGCTAAAAGCATCGAGACCTGTATTGATCTCTTCGCCATAAAACTCGATGTACTTAACAACAGGAAAGACGCCAAACTCCAAAGCATATACGTATATATGCTTGAGTTTCACCATTCTCCCGTTCATACGATAATGGGCTTCATACCGATTACCTTCTGTACGGACTATGAAAAAATCCAAATCCGGATAAGCAACGAAATGGAATTTAAAGAGATCTGGGCTGATCATATCAGCGTCATATCCGAAAGCTAATTTATTTTGAAGATGATTGAGTTCTCTTCTTATGCCACCTTCAGTGAACTTTATCCAATAGGCTTCCATCGGAATACGACTATTGATAAGGCCTCCAGCCACTCTATTGACACTATATACTATGGTGTCCTGATTTTGATTCCGCTGAATATAAAAGAGGAGGTCATCATCCGTCGGAGGATGGGGATACCAGCTTGGTAATCCTAAAGATCCAGGATCTACAAAACTCTTTTTTTTCAGTTCTTTCGGCACAGGTTTATTTTACGACCGCTAAGTTAGAGCATTTTTCTTTAGGGGACTCGAACTTCCGTTAAATATGCTTTAAAACTCTACCTTCACACGAGCACGTAAGCCTAAGCCTTTCACTCCGAATAACTCTGGTACATCAGGATGATCCAAATAATTG
>JBLIDB010000013.1:0-37573 GCA_047634015.1 Saprospiraceae bacterium | reverse complement strand
CGCTTTACTTGCTCTTTTCTCGACCTTAGTCTTCTCATTCACTTTTGGGTTTTATCTCGTTTTCAGTGTTGTTTTTTTAATAGGAACATGCCTTGTATTGAATTTTGATAAAGCAAGATACATGGCCATCCTCCTTGTACTTACTTTAATTCTCGTCAATATTCTGACCTATCAAAACCAGATAGTCTATTATTCAATATTCTTGAATTTCATTGTATTCCTCTTTCATCTATGGCGGTTCAGCAATAATCGAGACTTCTATTCTAAGTTCTTCCTTTTCGGAAATTTACTCCTGCTTTGTCTTATTTCGTTTAGTAGTTCTTACGCTTTCTCAAATATTCTAAAACCACATCAACAAGATAGAATCAATGTCTGGTTGCAACCCGAAAAGTGCGATCCAAGGGGCTCTCTGTATAACTTGTTACAATCCAAACTTGCTATCGGATCTGGCGGGTTAAATGGCAAGGGGTTTTTGGAAGGCAATCTAACGAAGCTAAATTATGTGCCTGAGCAAACTACAGATTTCATCTTTAGTAGCGTAGGTGAGGAGCAAGGCTTTATCGGGAGCGCGGCTTTGATTATACTCTTTATGATCATGGTATTCAGAATGATAAATATTGGAGAAGCCTCCAAACATTCCTTTGTGCTTTGCGTCTGTTACGGTGTCGGGGGCTTTATATTCCTGCACTTTTTTCTCAATATTGGTATGACCATGGGGTTATGTCCTGTAATTGGTATTCCTTTACCTTTCATAAGTAAAGGCGGTTCCTCTTTGATGGCCTTTTCCATGATGGTTGGAATTGTGCTCAATATGAGTAAGGAACGAAAGTAAATAATCCTCTAATCCTGAATACTTGAGTATACGTTTTGAATTAATCCAAAAGAATAGTGACACCAAAGCCCGTGCTGGTAAATTACATACCGACCATGGAATTATAGAAACTCCCATTTTTATGCCTGTGGGTACTCAAGGAACCGTAAAGACCCTTCGTCAAGCGGATCTGGAAACCCTAAAGGCCCAAATCATATTGGGAAACAACTTTCATCTCTATCTGCGTCCTGGGCATGAGATAATAGAAAATGCAGGAGGGCTCCATAAGTTTATCAATTGGGATAAACCCATGCTCACAGATAGTGGGGGATATCAAGTTTACTCTTTAAAGGAACTTCGAAAGATCACTGAAGAGGGGGTTGCATTTCGATCTCCTATTGATGGCTCTAAGCATTTTTTTAGTCCTGAGCGGGCTATTGATATTCAACGTAGTATCGGTGCAGACATCATCATGGCATTTGATGAATGTACACCATACCCTTGTGACTACAAATATGCGGAGCGCTCTATGCATATGACGCACCGATGGTTAGATAGATGTCTTAATCATTTTGATAAGTCTACGGGACCACACGATTATACGCAGGCATTAGCGCCTATCGTACAAGGAAGTACTTATGACGATCTCCGCGTACAATCTGCACAATATATAGCCTCCCGTGGCAGAGAGATCAACGCTATCGGAGGTCTTTCTGTTGGCGAACCGGCTCCTATTATGTATGCGATGACGGAATTAGTTTGTGCTCATCTACCATGGGACAAGGCAAGGTATCTAATGGGTGTAGGAACACCTCAAAACATTCTCGAATGTATAGATCGCGGAATCGATATGTTCGACTGCGTTATGCCATCGAGGAATGCACGGCATGGATTACTCTATACTTCTGAAGGAAGAATTAATATAAAGAACGCAAAGTGGAAGACCGACTATAGTGTTATAGATAGCAATAGTACTAGTGAGCTTAGTCAGCAGCATACAAAGGCATATCTAAAACACTTATTTACGGTTGATGAATCCCTAGGGTACCAAATCGCAAGTATTCACAATCTAAGCTTCTACCTCTGGCTTGTAGGCGAAGCTCGCCAACACATTATCGATGGAGATTTTCAAGAATGGAAGAACGCTCTAATACCCAAACTGGACAATAGGCTTTGATTTAAAATTTAGACCAGATTAAAAGAATTTAGTCAAGGCGGATTTCGTCATCATTCTGATCGAAAAATTTAAACTTATTGAGTGTATACGAGGTGTCCGCCTGTATATCTATCCGAACCTTATGCTTTCTATACCATTTCATCCTTGTGTTGTACCAACCTGATAACAAGTGGGACTTAACAAAAGGATGTACGATAAGTTTGAGTTTCACTTTAGGTCGAGCACTAAAGATTAAATCCAGATTTCTTTCAATTTCATCTGTAACCAGTAGACTTGGTTCTACATTACCTGTACCCCTGCAGCTTGGGCACACCTCTGCAGTTTTAATATTGATTTCTGGTCGCGTTCTCTGGCGCGTGATTTGCATCAATCCGAATTTCGTCAATGGAAGAATCGTATGTTGTGCCCTATCAGAAGACATACTTTTCTTGAATTGAGCAAGTAGTTTCTTTTTGTTATCAGCATTTCGCATATCGATAAAATCGATAATTACAATCCCACCCATATCTCTGAGTTTCATCTGACGCGCGATCTCTTCTGCAGCTTCTAAATTAACAGAAAGTGCGGCACTTTCTTGATCAGTATTTTTTCTCTTAGGGCCACTATTTACATCAACGACGTGCATCGCTTCTGTATGCTCGATAACCAGATATGCTCCACTCTTCATGGTATATGACTTCCCAAAAGAAGATTTTATTTGGCGAGTAATTCCATAGTGATCAAACAGAGGTTTTTTACCACTATATAGATTCACCATTTTTATCTTATCTTTATCTATTGTGCTTAGATAGTCTTTAATACTTGTGTGCGTATCTTTCTCATTAACTACTATCTTTCCAAAAGACTCATTCAGTATATCTCGAAGAACGGTCTCCGTCTTATCAAGTTCTTTTAATAGAAGCTCATACCGTCTGGCATTCTTAAGTTTCTCGAAGATCTGGTCCCAGCGATTTGTAAGATTTAAAATATCCTCATGAAGATCTTGAACACCTTTACCTTCCGCAGCAGTTCTGACTATGACACCAAAGTTTTTTGGTTTAATACTGTCTACAAGGTTCCTTAATCTATTTCGCTCGTCCTCCGTAGACACTTTCTTAGAGACCGCCACCATATTCTTAAATGGACTAATAACTACATATCTGCCTGGTATCGTTATTTCGCAAGACAACCGTGGCCCTTTAGTAGAAATCGGCTCTTTGAGTACTTGAACTAAGATTGGATCGCCTTTCTGAAGAACCGCTTGGATACTTCCCTTCTTATCGATATCAGGGGGAATCTCAAAGTTATCAAGCCGTGAAGTAGTCAATTGACCATTTCGAACCCCTCGTGTGTACTTTGCAATTGACGACAGCTTGGGACCACAGTCCGTATAGTGTAGAAAGGCATCTTTGGGGTGACCTATTTCAACAAACGCCGCATTCAATCCGGGCATTGTTTTCTTAATACTTCCTAAGAAGATATCTCCGACATTAAAGTCGTTTCCGAGATTTTCTTGATGTAATTCGACTAAACGTCGATCTTCCAATATTGCTATGTCAACGGCCTTTCCCGAAGCATTTATTATTAACTCTTTATCCACTTCTCTTTCCTACATTTAGTTAGGGCCTAACAACACGTAAGTCATTAGGCTTAAATCTATGATTAGCAGAGAGAGTTTATTTGAGCATCGCAATTCAGATTTGAGAGCAGAATACGATGTATTAAAGTAACTTTTACAGATAAAAGTTGATCAAAAGGTTCTATCCCTTTGATCAACTTCTCAGATTACTTCTTCTTATGTCTATTTTTTCTTAGCCTCTTTTTTCTTTTATGAGTGGCTATCTTATGACGTTTTCTTTTTTTACCGCAAGGCATATTTTGTGTTTTTTAAGTTTTCGATCAATTAAGACCATTCATTGCACATTTTGCTCGATATTCATCCGCCTTGGATTTCTCTCCTTTAGCATCATATAATTGGGCAAAAAGACAAGTAGTCGTTTTATCATTCGGTTTAAGACTATTAGCTGTTAATAATCTTTGTTCAGCCTTGTCAAGCTGACCCGTTTGGAGTGCAAATTTCGCTATATTATTGATTACAGGCACGTTTTTCGGGTATTTTTTATTTAGATCTAACAACATCAACACACCTTTCATCGGATTCTCAGCAGGGGGGTTCTCTGCTAATATGATCCCTCTATTCAATTGGTATGATACTTCGTCAGGATTAAGAGAGATCGCATTTTCCAGCGCATTTAAGGATTTGGCAATGCAGTATTTCCTCTCTTTATCACTTTCAGCACTTTTTATTCCAATGCCATAAGTAGTACCCGCTATTGCCCATGCGGAAGCACTTTCGGAGATATTAGCAACTTCTTCTGCGTAACTTCCCGCTATTCCGATCTGCCCCTCGCTATACCAAACAGAAGCGATATCCTTAAGTAAATTGATTTTGGCAGAATCAACTAAAGCCGTGCCTAATTGAGCTTCTAATATTTGAATTTGCGTCCTTGAAGAGGATGATAATTCATCGATCGCCTCTGACTTCAGGATAGATACATCTGTAGATTGTAGATTAAGACTTCTCTCAACTTCATTTGCCAAAACGGTTTTAGGCTTGGTCCTAAATCCAAACATTAGTAGCCCCAAAAGGCATAAAAAAAACAAAATGGTAATAAGTTTGCTTCCTCTCATCTAGTCATTATCCTCGGGTAAAGAATCAACACCATCCTTCACCTGATCCACAAATATCTTAGCGGGCTTAAATGAAGGAATGTAGTGTTCCGGAATCTCAATAGCTATATTCTTCTTGATATGCCTTCCTATTTTCTTAGCGCGCTTCTTGATGACGAACGATCCGAATCCTCGAATATATACGTTCTCTCCATCTGCCAAGGTGTCTTTAATCTCATTGAAGAACGTCTCCATTGATACAAGGACATCAACCTTAGGGACGCCTGTTTTTTCTGATATGATGTTAACTAATTCGGCCTTGCGCATGTTCTATTTAAGTAATTGGTTCTTAATAAGTTACGCGCTCTTCTACGCGTGAAGTGCGGCAAATTTCGCAATATTATTTAGTTATCATAATATTTATTATTTATTTTGCCTCATAACATATAATGTGAAATTGCAATATGTACCTTTAGCAGTTTCATACTGTTAGCGAAAAATACAATAATTTTTTATGATATTATCAATGACCGGTTACGGTAAAGCCAAAGGAGTCTATCGTGGTAGAACTTATACCATCGATATAAAGACACTCAATGGCAAAGTCTCAGAGTTAAGGCTCAAAGCGCCGAATTACTTGCGTTCTAAAGAAATAGAACTCCGTAAAATCATTCAGAGTGAGGTCGGAAGAGGTAAGATGGATGCTATTATTACTTCTTCTTCTAAGGACAATGACAGTGATTTTCAGCTTAATACTGCGCTCATAGAAAACTACTATAATCAACTCTCTGAAGTCAGTATTAAACTTGGGCTTACAGGACAAGATTTTTTACAAACTATAATTCGCATCCCAAGTGTAATTCAAGCTTCAGAAGAGGAAATCTCTGATGAAGAGTGGGGTTTTGTTCAATCACTTACCAAGGATGCACTCAAAGAGTTGTTCCAATTCCGGCTTGCAGAAGGCGAAAGCCTGGAACGAGACTTACAGGCGAGATCCAATGCTATTGCCCAACTTCTTGCCGACGTTCCTTCACATGAAGAAGAGAGAAACCAACGACTTAAAGAGAAGCTGACTCGTCAAATTGAAGAAAATCTTCAGAAAGAAAACTACGATCCTAATCGGCTGGAGCAAGAAATAGTCTACTATCTCGAAAAACTGGATATCCACGAAGAAAAGGTTAGACTCAAACAACATTGCGAGTATTTCGACTCCGTTTTACAAGAAGAAGATCCAACTGTAGGTAAAAAATTGAACTTTATTTCTCAAGAGATGGGTCGAGAAATCAATACCCTAGGATCTAAGGCCCAGTACAGCAGCATGCAACAAGTGGTAGTACAGATGAAGGTAGAATTAGACCAAATCAAAGAACAGTTGGCAAATATCGTGTGATCAACCTATCTTTGAATAAGATGATGACTGCAATAACAAAAGGAATAGAAGTAAGTGTAGAAACTCAATATGAATCTTTGGATAGCAATCCTCGAGAGAGTAAATACATATGGAGCTACCATATTACTGTTCAAAATCATAGCGACAAGACAGTTCAATTAAAAAGAAGGCATTGGTTTATCCATGATTCTCTATTGGGCCGTCGAGAAGTAAAAGGCGACGGAATAATAGGATTACAACCGATTCTGGTGCCTGGTGCTACTCACTCATATACTTCTTGGTGTCCTTTTAATTCTGAGATTGGTATGATGCGGGGATATTTCGAAATGATTAGGGCAATTGATGGGAAGGCTTTTTCTGTAAAAGTGCCTGACTTTACGATGTGTGCACCTAGTAAGTGTAATTAGATATTACTCCCTTTTATATTCTATTCTTAAAACTTCATTCACTCTTAAATCCGTCTTAATAAACTGGTTGTTTTCAGTTCCTGATTTCCCTACATATTTCAAACCCACAGTATTTGGAGGCATCCAACCTTCATTATCCGCACGAATCATAATAGCATTGTCAGCACCAGGCTTAATTGTCAATTTAATTTTTTGCGTTTTCTTCTCCAGAGATATATTTTGAAATATCCATTCCCCATTGACATTGATTGATACACGATCTCCATCCTTACGCTTATGGTCTAAAAGATCTAGTTCGAAGGTTACGCTATCCACAATGATCGTATGAGTAGCTACAATAATTACAGGGATTTCTTTCGGTATTTCCTCTTTCTCAGGAATCTCACTCTCAACAACTAAAGCTGGGATCTCTGGTAAGTCCTGAGGTTTTAATGATTTGACATCAAGCGTAGGTTCTATAGTATTGTCAAATAAGATTTCCTTAGGCACCTTTTCAGGATAGACAATCTTCAGGTAATGGGGCTCTTCGATAAAATGTATTACCGGCCACAAATTCTTATCAAAAAATGCATTCGCCTCAGCTACATATCCATTGCCATATCTATTTACTTGTGTCAATAGTTTTACGTTATGATAGTAGTAGCCTTTTCCAAAGGCTCCATATTCCTGAGGTACATTTCCTCCATTTAGATACGCCTTAATATCGCGCGCCAGTTCCCCTATGATATCTCTTATTCGCATCAGGTTTGCTTTTTGCCCCGTATCCGCAACTTTATTGATACAAACCGATAACCAATTCACTTCCGTATCTATCTTACCTATCGATTGAATAACACCACTTTGATTGTCTTTTCGGATGTTTCGAAGACATTTTTTGATGTCATAATGGATTTCGACTAAGGTGGTATAAATAGCCTTCTCCGGCTCTGGAAGTTCTATACCCAAGTACAAAGGTTGTAACTCTGATTCAAAGATCTTAATAGAATTACGGACTCTGTCATACTGATCTATGGCTTCTTCCAGGCCTGTATATACCTGTTGGATATTCGCCATCTCATTGATATTATCTTTTTTAATGACAGCATCCAGAGATTGTCTTTTTAGATTTACAAAATCGCCTGTATTCCGAATATTTGCGATAAGCGGCCATGTATCTAAACCATCACTTTCTCTCCTTTCATCAAGAAGCAAAGCCTTATAAATCTCTTGTGGAGAGCGCTCATAAAACCAATGTTCTGGATCTTCAAATATGTCCTTAGGGAGATCCTTATTTCCATATTTATTGATCTCATAACTCGGCAGATCTACATATTTATTGATGCTCTGATTATAATTCTCATAGACTCTATGAGCTATGAGTAATCCATGGATTGATTCATTGATAAAGAGTATTTCTGCATTGATATACGCCCGCTGATCTCCATCCATCTGGGCACTAAGTGTCCATGGCAATATCAACCAAGAAAGAAGAACCAACTTCAACATATTGCTAATAACGCCATATTTAAAACAATAATCTCTGATCAAGGGTATCTTAAGATATGCATAATGCTTTTCTATCTTCCCATATGCACTAGCAAAACAGAGACATCGCTAGGTGAAACTCCGCTGATACGGGTCGCTTGGCCCAAAGTATGGGGGCGCATGAGATGTAATTTTTCTCTGGCTTCCGCCGAAAGAGCGACTATAGACTGATAATCAAAATTATCTCGGATGACTAATTCTTCAAGCCGATTGACCTTAGCAACTTGTTCCTGCTCCTTAGAAAGGTATCCTTCATACTTTAGGTTAATCTCTGCGGATTCTATATATGAAGCATCGTAGTTCTCGAGAAAATCATGTAGATGGGGCAAATGATTCGTCAACTCTTCTAAGTGCACTCCAGGTCTCGACAATACAGTCTTTAGTTTCACAGATTGCTTAAGGGGAGCAGAATTAATGCTTTCTAAATATCCTTTGAGCTCTTCAGGTCGAACCGAGGTCTTCTCCATATATTTTTCGATAGCAGACATGCCCTCTACTTTCCGTCCCACCTTTTCCATTCTCTCTTCCAAACCATGCATTCCTATCTTATCAGCAAGGGGCGTTAATCGAAGGTCAGCATTATCCTGACGGATTAAAATTCTGTATTCCGCTCGCGAAGTAAACATGCGATAGGGCTCCTTTGTGCCCTTATTAACCAGATCATCAATAAGCACTCCGATATAGGCATCTGATCTTTTAAGAATAAATGGTGCTTCGTCATTAATCTTGAGGTGGGCATTGATTCCTGCCATCAATCCTTGACAGGCAGCTTCCTCATATCCCGTTGTTCCGTTAATCTGACCAGCGAAGAAAAGGTTAGCTACATTTCGCGTTTCCAATGAAATCTTCAATTGTGTCGGCGGAAAGAAATCATATTCTATAGCATACCCAGGTCTAAACATCTTAACATTCTCAAACCCTACTATTTTCTTAAGCGCCTTGAACTGAACATCTTCAGGAAGCGAAGAAGAAAATCCGTTAACATAGATCTCGCATGTACTTCTTCCCTCAGGTTCTACAAATAATTGATGCCGATCTCTATCGGCAAACCGATTGATCTTATCTTCTATCGAAGGACAGTATCTAGGACCAAGACCTCGGATACGACCATTGAACATAGGAGATCGATCGAACCCTTCTTTCAAGGTCTCGTGGACTTCCTTACTCGTATACGCTATATGACAAGGTAATTGATCTTTTAATTCTGGCGTCTCTGTGAAACTAAAGCGCATCGGAGATTCATCCCCTGGTTGCAATTCCATCTTAGACCAATCCAGTGATCTTCCATCTACACGTGGTGGTGTGCCCGTCTTCATCCTTCCAGATTCGAATCCCAGTTCCACTAACTGCTCTGTAATTCCTGTAGCGGCATTCTCGCCTGCTCTTCCTCCACCTAATTGCTTCTCTCCTATATGAATCAGCCCATTTAGAAAAGTACCATTGGTAAGAATCACACTTTTAGCCAGAATCTCTAATCCTATGCTGGTTCTTACTCCAACACAACGGTTATCTTTTATCACAAGCCCTTTGACCATCTCTTGCCAGAAATCAATATTGGCATGACCTTCGAGCATCTCTCGCCACTTCCCTGCAAATAGCATACGATCACTCTGAGCCCGAGGGCTCCACATAGCTGGCCCTTTAGACTTGTTGAGCATTCGGAATTGGACCATAGTATGATCAGTAACCACACCACTATATCCTCCCAAAGCATCCACCTCTCTGACGATCTGCCCCTTAGCAACGCCCCCCATAGCAGGATTACAAGACATCTGAGCGATGGTGTTCATATTCATCGTAACAAGCATGACTTTGGAACCCATATTCGCTGCAGCAACCGCTGCTTCGCATCCTGCGTGGCCTGCACCAACCACTATTACATCATATTCTGGAAACATCCCCCGAAGGTATGGCAATTGCAAATAGAAAGAACCGAGAAAAGTCGGATTTTAAGTCCTCTGGGAATAAGTGTAGAATCTTAGTTTCTTGTCCGGCTATCAGCTTTCAACAAATAACCAATATCTACCCCAAGGTCTCCTTTGTCATTATAAAAGGAAGTATAGATTCAACCCCTTCAGCTACATATACTTGATCTCCAGATCCCAAGATCAATAATCGTATAGGTTTGGATTGGCGGTATTCCTGTTCAACTATAACCTGTCGGCAACTACCACAGGGGAATGTGGGAATAGCTCCTTCTGAAATCTTCGCATCAGTAATAAGTGCCAAGGCTTTTATTGAGTAACCCTGATGAAGCGTATTCGCAGAATTGATAGCTACTCGTTCAGCGCAAAGTCCAAGTGGATAGACAGCATTCTCTTGATTACTGCCTTCTACGATGTTTCCATCTTCTAATAATACGGCTGATCCTACCCGAAACCCAGAATAGGCAGCATAAGCATGGTTTTGAGCAGCCAACGCATGCCGGCAAAGTAAGCGCTCCTGAGCATCTTCAAGTGCCGCAATATTTTCATAGATGTAAAGCTTGGTTTTTAGTTCAATCGTTTTCATACTTTTAGGAGTCTATGGATAGCAATATTCGTATTCACTCAGTGATATCATAATTATTTCGTGGAACTGTTCGTTCTAACCCAACTTCAACGGTAAGATTATGCAAAAACATATCTTCGCACGTCTTTAGAATGAATAGAAGGTTCTTTCTATGGTGATTAATCCATATATGAATAAGGGTTAGTTGTTCGGAAGATGTCATAGAAGAGAAAGTAAAGGAATTATTATTGAAGGACAAAACAAATAGAAAATGCAGTTAGATTTAGATTATAAAAAAGACTGGAATAACAGCTTACGTAATAGTATCGTTCTGCATGTTTTGCTATTATTACTGGCATTTTTCTTTCGCTTAACGAGCGATCCTGATATGGATATAGATACCCAATATGCAGTGACTGTGAGTTTTGAAGAGGTAGAATTTCGGAATAGCAAGAGTTCTAATAGTACGAAAAGCCGCTCTGCAGAAGGAGCACAAAGAGCGAAAAGTGAGTCTCCAAAGTTAGAGGCTCCTAAACCTGCTAAAATTCCAGTACCTACACCGACTCCATCTAAACCAAAGCCGACTCCTAGGCCACCAGTAGAGAGTCCTCAACCTACAGATCCTGTTATCTCACAGACAACTACTGAAGAAAGTGATATACAAGCGGTTGAAGAACCAATAGAAGTTACAGAACCAGAACCAGAATATATACCTCAAGAAAGTACGGATCCTGTTCCTGTGGACGTCCCAGTAGTTTTGTTCCCAGATTTACCAAGTCTCGATGATATTATCGGAGATATTAATGATGACCCTATAGAATCAGAAGAAGCTGGCGTGCCGGCTGAAGAATCCGGTACTGGAAATAGTAGTAGTAAAACTTCTGGAGATGGTGACTCTGACCCTTCTTTAAAAGATGGAGAAGGTGGAAGCGGCAAAGGAAGCACTGGCGATGGCAAGGGTAGCGATGCCGATGGAGATGATAAAGATAGCGGAAAAGGATCTGGAGGGTATGGAGAAGGAGAATTCGACGATTCTGGAGATGGTATCTTCGGACGTGAAGTAATCTACAGAGATAAAAGCATGATAGCTATCGCAAGCGGGAAAAGTGGTAAGATCGTCTTTGATGTTTGTATCAGCAGAAGAGGGGTTGTTAGCATGGTACAGATCGATGAGCAACGGACCACTATAAAGGATGTTAGCGTTCTGCGTAAAGCCCTAGAGTCTATGCGAAAGTATAAATATGCTCCTGATATCTCTGCGGCCAAAGAACAATGCGGCAAGTTCACAGTATCGGTAGATAACTTTAAGGGCTTCAATTAAAAAAACCGGTTCATAATAGTTAATAGCTGCTTATAGCAGAATTAATCATCTAACAGTTCCTCCTTCATTGAATGGTATATTGGTGATGAAATTATTGGAAACACGCAGGCTCCTACTCACACTCGAGGCCCAATTCATTCAAAATCTTGCATTTTTAGCTGTAGATAGCCGAAGACCGCTTTGATAATCTTATTTTGGCTTCCGAAGATAAATCGGAAATCAAAGTATGGAAAAGACTTTCTTTGGCCACCCACGGGGATTAGCCACATTATTTTTTACGGAAATGTGGGAGCGCTTCTCATTCTATGGAATGCGCGCCATCCTTATTCTTTTCATGTTAAGTGAAACTGCGAAGGAAGGTCTTGGTATGGATACCGAGACTGCAGGAGCTGCTTACGGCTTGTATACTGCAGCAGTCTACTTGCTTGCTTTGCCAGGCGGTCGGATTGCGGATAACTTTATCGGTCAACGGCGAGCCATATTTTATGGGGGTGTGCTTATAATGATCGGTCATGCCATTCTGGCTATACCTGCAGGAACAACTGTGTTTTTTACGGGTCTTGCATTTGTAGCATTTGGAACAGGGTTTTTGAAGCCTAACATTAGCTCATTGGTTGGATCTTTATATGGGGATGATAAAGGTGCTCGTCGTGATGCGGGGTTCTCCATATTCTATATGTCTATCAATTTAGGTTCATTCTTTGGCCAATTATTGGTTCCTATTGCGGCATCATATAGTTGGCACTTGGGATTTGGACTTGCAGCTATAGGTATGTTCTTTGGTTTGATTTATTTCAAAATGACGGAACAAGAAAATTTTGGAGATGTTGGTCTCGCCCCTGAGAGAAAGGTCGTGGATCTTATAGATGACAAGCAGTCCTCGAGTGTTTTCAAACTTGGGCTTCCATTGCTACTTGTAGCCATCCTAATAGGGTTACAAGTAACAGGACAAGCAGATATTACAAGTATCGTGGGTATCGCTGAGGCCATGAAGTACGTAATTGTAATGGTTGCAGTCTTTTATTTTGCCTATATCCTGCTGGCTGGCAATCTGACTACGGAAGAAAGACAGAAGGTGTATGTGATCATCTTATTATTTATTGGAGGTGCTACTTTTTGGAGTGGATTTGAACAGGCGGGTTCGGCTCTCAATATCTTTGCCCAAGATTGGACAGATAGAAATATTTTAGGTGCAATTATCCCGGCAGGCACCCTTCAGGCTGCCAATTCTGGATTTATAATAATATTTGCTCCGATTATCGGTGCTTTATGGGTTTATCTCGCTAAACGAAATCTAAACCCAAGGACACCAATCAAATTTGCCATAGGCTTAATTCTGCTTGGGGTCGGGTTCTTGGTAATGGTCTCCGCCGCTCAGATTGCGGCTTCGGGTGCCAAAGCAGGAATGGTGTTTTTGATCCTTACCTACTTCTTTCATTCTATAGGTGAATTATTTCTCAGTCCTGTGGGATTGAGCTCAATGACCAAGTTGTCTCCAAAAAGATTTGTAGGACAGATGATGGGTCTGTGGTTTGTCGCCACCGCTTTAGGCAATCTCATTGCTGGTACATTTGCCGGTAATTTTGACCCCTCTAACGTTGGACAGATGCCAGACTTGTTCTGGGTATTTGTTAAGCTTCCGATCGGAGTCGCACTCATCTTCTTTGCCCTAAGCCCTATCGCGAAGAAATGGATGAAAGAAATCCATTAATACACCTAAATAATTACGACAATGTCAGACGAGCATAAGCCATATATACCCAACGAAACCAAGCTTCCGGAAACTACGATTAAAGCGTTTATCCTTGGCGCATTGCTATCGATGTTGCTGGCGGCAGCCAATGCATACCTCGGACTCTTTGCAGGATTGACAGTTTCTGCTTCGATACCAGCAGCGGTGCTTTCGATGGCCATTCTTCGCTTATTTAAGAATCATAATATCCTCGAGAATAACATCGTACAGACGGCAGCTTCTGCAGGAGAGTCTCTGGCGGCAGGTGTAATCTTTACTTTCCCTGCCCTCGTATTAATGGGATATTGGGATCATTTCAATTATTGGGAAACAGTTCTGATAGCATTGAGTGGTGGTATTCTGGGTGTCCTCTTTACAGTACCATTACGAACAGCCCTTATTGTCAAGCAAAAATTACTTTTTCCAGAAGGAGTAGCTACCGCTGAAGTGCTGAAAACAGGAGAAAAAGGCGGTAAGGCAGTAAAATATCTTGTTCAAGGATCACTCATAGGCGCAGTAGTTAAACTGTGTGAATCTGGATTAAAACTATGGTCAGGCACAGGTGCCACTGCTTCTATGTGGGGAGGTAAAGTATATGCTTTCTTTGCTATGAACTTGTCTCCGGCACTTATTGGCGTCGGTTATATCGTAGGATTAAGGATTTCATTTCTTGTCTTTGCTGGAGGTGTGATCTCTTGGTATATCGCCATTCCTTGGTACATCGCACATTATGGATTCGTGCCTGAACCAGGAGGTGCTGTGGATTTAGGATACGAAATATGGACTACGCAAATTAGATATCTCGGTGTTGGTGCCATGGTAGTAGGTGGATTGTGGGCTTTAATCAAGTTACGCGGCTCAGTCGCAATGGCAGTCCAGAGTGGGATAACTGCAATAAGGACAAAAGTAGATATGTCTGAGGTTCCCAGAACGGAAAGAGATACGCCTATGTCATGGGTTGTGATCGCTATTGGCATCATGATCATACCGATATTTATCATCTATCTCAGAGAGATGCACGATGTAGCCATCACTGGTCTGATGGCGGTATTTATGGTAATCGCAGGATTCTTGTTCTCTGCAGTAGCAGGATACATGGCTGGCCTTGTAGGAAGTTCTAACAATCCTATATCTGGAGTGACGATAGCTACCATACTAACGGCTTCTCTGATCCTCCTCTTCATCATGGGTGAGGATGCTGAGAAAGGACCAGCAGCAGCGATTCTAATCGGAGCAGTTGTGTGTTGTGCTGCTGCGATCGCCGGGGATAATATGCAAGATCTAAAAGCAGGTCATATACTGGGTGCTACACCTCAGAAACAACAAGTCATGCAAATGGTAGGGGTTGTGAGTGCTGCGGTCGTAATGCCTTTGGTACTTCAATTGCTGCATACAGCTTATGGATTTGGACCTGCTACAGAAGCACATCCCGATTCTTTGCAAGCTCCGCAAGCAACATTAATGCAAAGTGTAGCAGAAGGCGTTTTTAATGGAGATCTACCCTGGCCTATGATATATGCAGGTATGATTATAGGTGCCGTTGTAATTGCAATAGATCAATATCAAGAATCAAGAGGATCTGATTTTAGGGTTCCTGTTCTGGCTGTTGCCGTAGGAATATATCTCCCCTTTGAATTAGATAGTGCCATTATGCTCGGTGGAATTATCGCTTGGGCAGTGAAAAGATATCAAGATATCAACCGATCAAAAGCAACTGACTATGAAAGACAAGCATCTCAGAGTGAGAACGGTGGATTACTATTTGCTTCTGGATTGATAACGGGTGAGGCGCTAATCGGAATAGCTTTAGCTATTCCTGTCGCAATCTACAGTGATGCTAATGTACTTGCCATATCTGATGAACCTTGGGGAAGTATTCCTGGGGTCATCGTCATTTTAGCGATATGCTACTGGTTGTATAAAATTACCCAAAATGCATTTTGGTCTAAAAAATAACGTAGTATATGCAATAAAGCGAATCTGATATAGGCTTCTGTAAACTTTCCCAAATAGAGACAATTGCGAATTTGATTTCCCGAATTCCTTTTTGTGTTTGGTATATGGAAGCGATTTAAGATAAATTTGCAGCGCATTTAAAACCAGCGATGATTCATTTTCAAAAAAGAACCCTTGACAACGGCCTTACGGTAATCGTAGAACAAGATAAAATTACCACCTTAGCCGCTGTTAATGTCTTGTATAAAGTCGGGTCAAGGAATGAATCTCCTGAAAAAACAGGTTTCGCGCATTTGTTTGAACACCTTATGTTTGGAGGCTCAAAACATGCGCCCGACTTTGACACTCCTCTACAAAGCGCAAGCGGTGAGAATAATGCCTACACCAATAATGATTATACTAACTATTATGATGTAGTCCCTTATCAGAATATTGAGACGGCCTTCTGGCTCGAAGCAGATCGCATGGCAAATCTCGATATCAATGAAGACACACTTTCGCTACAGAAAAAAGTAGTAATAGAAGAATTCAAAGAGGTCTGTCTCAATAAACCCTACGGCGATAGTTGGCATTATTTAAGTGCTTTGGCATATAAAGAACATCCATACAATTGGCCAACAATCGGTAAGACGATTCAACATATAGAGAACGCCACACTATCGGATGTTAAGTCGTTTTATAATAAGCATTATCATCCCGCTAATGCCATTCTAACAGTTTCAGGGCCCTTGGCTCCAGAACGCGTTTTTGATTTAGCTGAGAAATGGTTCGGTGGTTTATCAAGCCCTAAGAATAGAGAAATAATTACACTACCCCAAGAACCAGAACAGAATGGCTTTCAATCTAAAATTATTACCGCCCCGGTTCCTTCTCGACTATTCTTACTATCCTACCATATGCCAGGGCGCAATGCTCAAGATTACTATGCCTGTGACTTACTCACAGATATTATGGCCAATGGAAGATCTGCAAGATTGTATAATAATCTTGTTAGAAAGAAGCAATTGATGAGCCAGATCGATTGCTATGTAACAGGGACTTTTGATCCAGGTTTGATTGTTATAGAAGGAAGACCGATGCCAGATATTACGAATGAGATCTGCATTTATGAGGTCAAGGAAGAATTGAGAATTCTAAGAGCCGGCCAACCTTCTGATTGGGAACTCCAAAAAGTCAAAAACAAGGTCATTAGTAGTCTCGCTATGAGTGACTTGAATGTACTCAATAAGGCCATTTCTATGGCTTACTATGAGTGGCTCGGAAGGTTGGATCTTATGAATCAGCAGGAGGAATTATTCCAATCTGTTACGATTGATGATATTTTGAGTGCAATGGATTTATACTTGCTTGATTCAAATATGACTCAGATAGAATATTTGCCAGAAGAAGTCGCTCAAGTATCGGAATTAGTCTAAGTGACTAATATCTATATCTTTATTCTTTCATACTTATCTTCTGAGGTATAAGAAAATAGCTCGAAATTACTACTCCCACTAAGTGGTTTAAACTGGGCATAGTAATAATTAGAAGATCCTGGAAAATGGTTAATAAGTAACGTAGAATTATTAATTGGAATCATACCAGCCTCCTTCTCCATTTCCCCTCTATAATAATCAGAATATGGAAAACCCATACCAATAATAATTCTATCCTGGGCAATTACGATCGCCTCTGGTTTGTTAAAGCCAATTTGTGGACCACCTTCCAAATAAAACTCAATATAGTTTCCTTCCTTATCTGCTCCAGCAAATACATTCGCAGTCATTGAAGATTCGGAAGTAAGATCTTGGTCGTTGATTCTTTCTCCCATTTTATGAGTGACTGGATTCAAATAGATATTTTGATGTTTATTCTTTAATGTTTCATTTACCAAGTTTACCTTATTCCTAATCTTTGTGTTTTTGACTTCAGGCCTAAAAGTCATTGTCTCATTTCCAGTTCCGTTTGGATTTACAATGATGTCAAGTTTACTCCTAACTTCTATATTATAAGTTATAAGTCGAGATTCGATCATCTTAATATTATTAAGTATTAGATGTGAAAACCCTAAAAGAGTCAATAAAACAAAAGCAGTTCTTCGTACATTGAAATTCTCTAATTCAGAAAACCATACAATTAATAAAAATAAAATACTGATCCAAAAAAGCGCTGACCAGCAGGTGTATCGGCCTGCGATCATGATTGAGAGATCATCATTTAGCCTTCCAAACAAAACCAACACTCCACAGCCAATTGTAAAAAGCCCCAGCAGAACTGCAAATAAAAAAGTAGGATCAATTCGCAAATGCTTCTTTTTTAACTGGTTGAAAACTAAAAGGCTAAATAACATCAAACCTACACCCCCTATACAAAGAGCTATTGAAATATGTGAGCTGCCTTTATACCACACGTTTATCAATTTCATTGAAACAGCGCCAAGGTAAACTGGTATTGCTTGAAGCATTGTACTCCATTCATTAAACTTTATTATACCTTCCTTGGTTGAAAAAACACCCATTGTCATTGCAGGTCCAATTAGACCAATGATCAAATAACCAAGCTTATGGGCATTTTTCTGCTTCAATAATATTGAGGCAATAAAACCTAGGGGCCACACAACTGCCCCATTGCCAAATGAAGTACTCAACATGAGAGCTCCAATTAGAAATATTCCAGCACCTTTCCTAATCCCTTCGGTACCCTGAATACTAAGTCCATAAATACTAAGAACTGCACCTAAAACTTGAAAATTAGGTACGTTCCAAAAAACATTCTTTCCTGCCAATATCCAAAAAGCATAAAGAGCCATTAAGGACGCAAGAACAAGCCGCTCTGAACGTACAAGAGAAAGAGTAAAATTTCTATAAATAACCTGAAAATATATATAGCTGATTATTAAAATTGACCCTACATTAATGAAGCTAAACCACAGAGTGTTAGAAGACAACAACTTGGCAACTACGACTATTAGTGCATTTATCAAATAACTAGGATGGTGATTGTATCGTGTAAAAATTACATCCATTAAATCCTCCGAAAAGAAGACTCTATGGAACAGGTTCCATTCGTCTGCCCAAATCATTTGGGACCTCAATCTTAGGGCAACAAACGTGTATATAATGATGGAAGCAAAACAAAGAAAAAGAAAGAATACACTAATAATGATAAGAGGTCTTGAGAAGTCGGTTTGATGAATTTTTAAATCCTTGATTAATCTTATTCTTTGAGATAGAAATCCTAAAAAAACAACAAAAAGACAACTGGAAAACACAAAGGCAGGACCTGAATCAAACAAGAAACGAGTTCTCAAAAAAGGAAAAGAAAAAAATGAAAGGATCAATAAAAGGACTAAAAACACATCCACTATCCTATCGATTGATTTTAGATATTTCATAGTCAGATGCAATTGTTTAATGGAATGTGTGAATTTAATATAACCGGATAAATTGTCTGTTACTTTGATAAGTTTAAAAAAATACTAATGTTTCTAAGATGGAAAAAATCAATGTACACGATCCTATGATGATGAGTTTTATCAAGTACATGAGGGCCATATGGGTGATCTTAGGTCAGAGATAGAACACAAGTCATAGTGAACGATTGACGTTCGAGGGTTGACGATTGTCCATGCCTGTGAGGCTCAGGTCTCTCGACCCAGTGCCGTAGACCTAACACACACGCAATCCTGTCAATCTTATCATCTTATAAATCCTGTTTCAGACTTGATGGTAAACGATTGACGGTTTTATGGCTAATAGTCTATGGTCTGGATAGAACAACATGGAGCTTTGGCAGTAATTCCCGCGCATCCAGATTGTGTCAAGTCCTTCGATTGATGACCCTTCAACATTATAGCAGTATAACACTTTAGCAATACGTCCCTCCATCTCATACCCTCACGGATATGTTATATCTTAGGGCTTCATATACTAGAAAAGTCATATGCAGATAAAGTTTTGTGGTGCCGCAAGGAATGTAACGGGAAGTAATCATCTTATCACACTGGATAATGGTTATCGGATCCTTTTGGATTGTGGATTATTTCAAGGCAATCGAGAGACAGATACGGAGTCCAACTCTAAGTTTCATTATGATCCAGCTACGATAGATTGTTTGATATTATCTCATGCCCACATAGATCATACGGGTCGTGTGCCTATGTTGGTGCGGCAAGGATATTCCGGATGTATCCATTCTACTCATGCTACAAGGAGCTTGTGTGGGATCATGTTGCTTGATTCTGCCAAGATCCAAGAACGAGATGCTCAATGGAACAACAAGAAGGAACTTAAGAAAAAAGCCAAGCGCAAGAAGAAGGGGAAATCATATAAAGCTGAATTGCGTGAACCATTGTACGAGCCTCAGGATGTAGTGGAGACCATGAAACTCTTCAATGGGTATTCTTATCATAGATGGCATAAGATTGCGCCAGATGTGGAAGTTATGTTCCGCGACGAAGGACACATACTGGGTTCTGCAAATGTCACCTTGCGTATCACTGAAGGTTCTAAACAACGAACCATAGGATTTACTGGAGACATAGGACGTCCGGACAGACCAATCTTAAGAGATCCCGAGCAACTTCCAGAAGTAGATTATCTTATTATGGAGTCGACTTATGGGGACAAGGAGCACGAAGACAAACCATCTCAATCAGGTATGTTTCTTAATATTCTCAAGGAAACCTGTATAGATCAAGGAGGAAAGTTGATTATCCCAGCATTTAGTATCGGTCGTACTCAGGAGCTCGTATACATGATGGATCAGATGTATACCAATGGCCTCTTGCCTAAAAAGGTACCCATATACGTAGACAGTCCGCTTGCAGTTAATGCTACTGAGATATACGGATCACATCCGGAATGTTTTGACAATGCACTGCATGAGTATATGCTCCAGGATGACAATCCATTTGGATTTAACTCTTTGGAGTATGTACGCGCTGTCGAAAAATCTAAAGAACTCAATGCATCCAAAGAACCAATGGTAATTATAAGTGCATCGGGCATGATGAATGCAGGGCGTATCAGGCATCATATGTTTCATAATCTCGAAGATGAGAAAAGTACTTTCTTAATGGTTGGGTATTGCTCCCCTCAGACAGCTGGAGGGATATTAAAAGCAGGAGTGCCAAAGCTCAAAGTAAATGGTACTGTACTTAATGTCAAAGCCAAAATCGCTTCTATGGACTCTTTCTCTGCTCATGGTGATCGTAAGGAGATGCTGAACAATATCCAAAATCAAATAGGTCATGCCAAACAGACATTCTTGGTACATGGAGAATATGATACGCAGCAGCAGTTCCATGAATATTTGGGAAAGGCAGGGCTTAAAAACGTTACTATTCCAGAAGAAGGGCGAGAAATAAATCTTTAGTAAAAGTCTATTGACAGGTATCTATAAGTATTTGAAACATTGATAGACTTTCTACTTCGAAACTATCTCTCAATATTATTTCATCTGAATATAAAAGGACATCCGCCGTATCTCGAATATTGCTTGAAGTCCAAATACTATCCTTGGCATAGTATGTTCCATCAAGCGTATCCAGCTGGTCTAAATATAAATATGCTGCTAACTCCGGATAAAATTTAGTCGAATCTCCGTTTCCTCCACGATCTCCTGATTGTCCCATGTCAAAATTAACAGCATTGCCTATATGATAGAAAGTAATTGTATCCGTTGAGCACAAAGGCGCCTTCCATCTTCCTGAGAAAATTCTAGATGGGGAGGGAGATTTATGCTCAAGATATGCTCTTACCTGTGGACTTCCTGATACCGTGGTAAAGGAAATCTGCGCATTATTAGATGGTTCAGCCCATAAACCACTATCCATATGATCTTCATCAAGAGCAGTCATTTGCATGCCATACCTTGGGTTGGGTCCATTTCCTATTTTATTGGAATTGACCTGAAGAGATACTATATATTCTCTTCCAGATCTATAGGATTGCTCTATTTTTCCAGTAATTGCATCTGCCAGTGATATTATAGTCTTAGGTTCAGAATAAAAACCCAGAAAATGACAATCCGCGCATACTTGTCCGTCCTCTCCAGGAGCCCCTGTATACCCATTACCAGTTCTATTAGTCGGACCATTTTGATAACTCATGAGTATTATGCCAAATAGTAGAAGTATTAGAGAGAAGACGATCTTCATTTTCATAGTTGCAATTTATTTCAAATAAAAATCATCTGCTAAGGGTATATACGCAACTCAATATTTAATCCTCAAAGTAGAATTGCTATAGTAGAGTGTTTTCTGGATTGGAATGGAACACTCCCTTATCAGCACTTAGAAAGTCCCACTAAGACCAAGGATTACATTCCGCCCTGAGGCACTTACTCCCGACCCAAAATTTCGATAGTGCTTGTCAAATATATTTTCAACCGCCAGTGAAATTCTAAACTGTTCTCCGAATTTTCTTACTGTATAGAGGTTGAATGTTTGCCATGCCAATGCCCCATCTGCTGTTGTCAAATCTGGATTATCCACTGATCCTCCATATTCGGAAAGCGGCTTATGCCCATTGAAGCGATATCGGAGACTAAACTCGTAATCACTCGGACTCCAAAACGCATTTAAGTATCCGTATATAGGTGGTATATGTCCCAATGGAATGCTTTCTCCAGTGTTCAATTCTCTACCTTTTGTATAGTTAATGGTTCCACTCAATTTCAATTGATGGGACACATTATAAGTACTCGTAAAGTTGACTCCCTTGATAGATGCATTTTGGGCATTCTGATTTGCGACTATCTTCAAGGTATCGCCAGCTGTAATCCATTCGCGCTGGCCTTGAGGTCCGAATCCTTCCTTTCTTACTATCGCATCGCTTAATTTTGTGTAAAATAAAGTGCTACTTAATTGTAATGATTTGTCCAATAACGACTTGCTAATTCCAATCTCCGCATTAAAAGATCTTTCTGGTTTGAGATCAAGATTTGGGAAAGTAATCTCACTACTATTCACACGGATCTTAGAAAGGTCATCAATATTTGGAGATCTAAATGCAGTTGAGACCATTGACCTCACTCTTGTTCCTTTTTCTCCATTCCATGATCCTCCTACTGACCAAGTAAATGCACTATTATTCCCATTGACACCATTATAGAATTCAGCTGGCCAATCCACTGGACCTTCTTGATTATAGCTGATTTTATAATCCGTAATCGAATATCTTGCTCCCCCTTGATAATGCCATTGCTTACTTGCATCGCTTCCTTTAATGGTAGCAAATACTCCATAGTTTGCATAATGATTATCCCCACTGGCATAACGACTTAAGTTACCTGTATCTATTTGATCGCTTACTATATCAATACCTCGAGCACTACTCTCTACCCTATTGGCTTGCCAGTCAGCACCATAATCTAAGGACATCCGCTGAGATGATCCTAACCGCTTTGACATATCCAGCGTTACGCTAAATACAGATACATCTTCATTTTGGATTTCTCTGAGGCTCTGCTGCCATCTTCGGCTAATGCGATCTTCATCTATACGTTGATAAGCAGCAATGAGAATAATCTCATCCGTAATCGCAGAAGGCTTCAAGTATCTATAATCCACGGATGTCAAAAATCTCTTCTGAGGGCCGTAGTTCCATTCTGCCCATCTCAACTCACCGTCCCTTACTTCTGATAGGTTATCATAGCGTGGAACATCACTACTTGTCGAATATTGAATATTTGCCGAAAGCCGATTATACTGATTAGGGACATAAAGGAATTTCTGTAGCAGATCGTATTGGTTATACCCCGTTCCAACCTGCACATTCGGATTCTCATTTTCAATCGCTATATCTGGAAATGCATCTGTATCTCCCTGATATTTAGGCCGTAAACCAAACGTAGGAAACCGCTTATCCCTCTTATTACCTGTACGCAAATCCCCATATTTACTCATTGTGAAGCTTGTCAAACTTCCCATCTTCTTTCCCGCTACGGAAAGATCAAAATGCCCCGATCTTTCATGATTAGCAGAGGAATATCTTGTATAAAATTGCCCTTCCGTTTGAATTTCATCTCCCAATGCCAACTTGGGGTCCTTCGTTTGAAAATGTACTACGCCGCCCAATGCATCACTGCCATACATGAGACTATTAGGACCAAAAATGACCTCCATCCGATCTAAAATCGCTTGATCTACAGTAACTGCATTCTGAATATGCCCATTACGGTAGATGGCGTTATTCATTCGAACGCCATCAATAACAAGCAATACCCGATTCGCTTCAAATCCACGAATTATAGGACTACCTCCGCCCATCTGGCTCTTTTGCACATAAACGCCTTGTTGATCTAAAGCATCCGCCGAGGTTTGTGATTGTAGGCGTTTTATTTCTTTGGCTGATATGGTACTGATCTCATAAGGCACTTCAGATTGAAGCATTTCTCGTCTTCCTACGATAACAAGCTCATCCATTAGAAAGTCATCGGGCGTCATCGAAATTATGAATTCACAATCTGCCAATTGATTAAAATGATATTGTTCGGATTCATATCCCAGAAATTGAAACGTTAGTGTAGAATCAATCTTCAATAACTCGGCAACTTCCACTATTCCGTCAAAATCTGTAATTGTACCAACCCCTTCCGCAAAACTTCGTGTCATTACCTCCACACCTACTAAAGGAGCCCCATATTCATCGACAATTGTAACCTTCTGAGCTTGAATACTAGTAGAAAGAAATAATTGAATTACTAAGAGTATATTAAGCCAATGGCAGATATATCGCAAATGTAGTCCCTTCATGCAGCTTTGATTGCTTAACAAATATCTTCCCTTTGTGATAATCTTCTATGATTCTTTTGGCCAAAGATAAGCCCAATCCCCAACCTCTTAACTTAGTAGAGAAGCCTGGTTTAAAAACTTCTTTGAATTTACCTGATGGAATGCCTTTTCCAGTATCTTTCAATATAAGATGTACCATCTGACCATCAACAATTACTTGACTTGATATTGAGCCTACGCCATCCATCGCATCCAGCGCATTCCGTATAAGATTCTCAAGCACCCAACTGAATAAATGTCGATTAACATTAACGAATAAGGGAACATCTGATTCAGGAAACTCGAATTCAACCTTTCGAGAAGCACGTCGCTTCATATATACTTTTATATCATCGAGCTGATCATAAATATTCGTGCGTTCTAATTCTGGATCCGAACCGATCTTGCTAAATCTGTCTGCGATTAACTCCAGTCGATCTACATCTTTTCGCAATTCCGATACTACTTCTAATTGATCTGGCCTATCAGTGTTTGTTTCATTGAGGTATTGTATCCACGCAAGCATCGCACTTATAGGCGTGCCAAGTTGATGCGCCGTTTCCTTGGCCATCCCCGCCCAAACTCGGTTTTGTTCGGATTTTCGGGCCGTGCTAAAAAGATAATACCCAAATCCAACAAAAAGACTAACGAGAATGACTTGTACTAATGGATAGTATTGTATTAATTGGAGGAGAGGGGAATTATAAATATAGATCTTACCTCCTCCCAGAGGATAATCGATCGGATCTTCACCATCCTTAATGAATGATTCTATTTTACTACGGAGGAATACCTGATTCGTATCTTTAGAAGCTCCCCAATTTGAAGCTTCAAGTTCTTCATTGATCCCTCGCTCTATAATATTAGGAAGTTGAAACTTCTGCTGTATCTCCAGTTCCAGGCCATAATCTTTCGAGCTTTCGTCTTCCGCGGGTTTCAATAAAGAGTTCAAAGCAAATATGTATAACTCTTTGTTCTTGTCCTCTAGCGCCTTTAATTCTGAGGCCAAGTAATTGGAATAGAAGAGTGTTACAATAAGAATTCCTAGGGAGCCTAGGATTATCTTCCATGTATTATGCGATTCGCTATAGTTTTTCATTGGGCGTATGAGCCTTAGGGTCTGATAAAAACCTAGGCTTTTATGCCCGAGCTTTCGAAATTTAGATTAGAACGCAATTTTTCATAAAAGTAATGTCTTTGAATTAACGCAACTTTGCAAGATGAAGGAAGTCATTGCTAAACTGGATATTCGAAAGCTTGCTAAAGATGAAATTAAAGAGTTATTAATCTCATGGGGAGAATCAAAATTTCGCGCTAAGCAGATCTTTGAATGGCTTTGGTTAAAAGGAGCTATTTCGTTTGATGAGATGACCAATCTCTCCAAAGATCTTCGCCAAAAGCTTTCAGAAAACTTCGAAATCCGTACGATTCAAGAGGACGTCGTTCAGAATAGTGCTGACGGAACCATTAAAACCCGCTACACACTTCATGATGATCACAAGATCGAAGCCGTCTTAATTCCAGTACCGGACGATGATCGCTATACCGTTTGTGTCTCTTCCCAAGTAGGATGTAGCCTCACATGCAAATTCTGCGCTACAGGACAGATGAAACGGATGCGGAATCTCGATCCTGGTGAGATCTATGATCAAGTACGAATGGTCAATGAACAATGTCTCGAAAAATATGGCCATCGATTGACTAATATCGTCTACATGGGAATGGGTGAACCATTGCTGAATTATGCGAATGTCATGGAGAGTATCCAACTCATCAGTAGTGAAGAAGGACTAGGGTTTTCCCCGAAACGGGTGACCATCAGTACCGCCGGAATCGCCAAGATGATAAGAAAGCTTGCAGATGATAACAGCAAGGTTAATCTTGCCCTCTCGCTTCATGCTGCAGATGATGCAAAACGTGATGAGATTATGCCGATTAACGAGCAAAATAATCTTAAGGTGCTTATGGAGTCGCTCGATTATTACTACCGACAGACACGTAATAAGCTATCCTACGAGTACATCACCTTCAAAGGGTATAATGACTCCGAGGCAGATGCACGTAATCTCGTAAAGCTCTGTAAGACCTTTCCTGTCCTCATCAATATCATAGAATATAATCCGATCGAAGGTGTCACTTATGAGAAAAGTGACCCTCTGACCATTGATGACTTTGCTTCTTATCTACGGCGCAATGATGTTATGGTAACTGTCCGTAAAAGTCGTGGAAAGGATATCGATGCTGCTTGTGGGCAGTTGGCAAATAAGTAAAGGAGATTCTTAAAGTTGAACACTATTCTACCTGTAATTGACATCGGCCATGATCCATAGTCACTAACTACAAGACTTAATTGATACCTCAAAGCTATAACCTGCCTCTACACTAAATCCTCTATCGAAAGAGAGCCTTTCTACTGCAGAAAAACAGTAATTCCTCCCTGCTAACTCGGCATTAGAAGACAAAGTACTCGCTGCTCGATAAATGTCGGAAGCCCCTTCTTTCCGCAATAACTCCGTGCTTATGAATACCTGATTAGGGCAATTAGCAAAAAGAAAAATAGACTCATCGCCCAAAGCAATGGGTAAGGTGTCTCGCAATTCACTACATAGATTGCCATGTGCTACAGTGAGTAAACCCTCTTCTCCTGTCTGAGAGTAATTCACATTCACTTTCTTGCCTCTGTCATTTGCAAAGAATGGTGATCCCCGCTTTAAATCACTTTTGGTTATGAATCTGAGCCAGAGATCGTTGATAATAAGATCTTCAGAGAGCCAATGTATGGTTCGAAAATCGCCTGTTGAATGTTTTTAATCTGTAAAGAACCACTCGTATCATGATGGGTTTCTGAATAATGAAGTAAGAAATGGAACGGCTCATCAGTCAAAGTAACCCTTAACGTGTCATTACCAGCATATAGTAGCTGAACGCTGTTGTTAAAGATCAAAATAAGAAGAACTACACTCTGCTTGAGTATTTTGCTTCTATAATTCAAGAAATGTTTGTTGATAGTGATCTGAAAGCTAGCAAGGATAAGCTAAGTAGTTCAACAGACTAACAATTAATCTTGATGAATTCCTTATTTCTACAAAGGGCTCATCTTTAATTAAGCAACTCAAATTGTCAACTATAATCCAAGCGTCTTAATACCTTGCTTAAAAACAACATCTACGGGAATTCCTTTTTCTGCAAGCATGTCCAGATCAGCTTGAAGTGCTTCCGATATTAATGCTTTCTCCGCTACAAGAGCTGAAACACCTTCATAGTCACCGTCTCCTTGTAGCGTTAAAATTAATTCAGAAAGTTCATCCATAGCAGCTTCGAATTTTTCAAAGTCTACGCTGTATTTACCTGTTTCCTTGTTTTTCTCAAAAGCTTTACGATCATTGAAGAAGTTAAAACGAATCATGTTTGCTTTCCCATGTGCAGATGAAGCCCCAAATCTTACAGATCTGAAGATGGATGTCATAAATGTTACATAATAATCCTTGAGATCTCCTTCTATTTCACCTCGTTCATATAGCTGTTTAATCATAAAGAGACCAAGCATATCTGCTTTGCCTTCTTATAGTGCTGAAGCATGCTTCTTCAAGGCCGCCCTTACAGTGCCTTTCCCATTAATTGTGTTCTTAATTCCCAAGCCATGTGCCACTTCATGAAACATGGTATTCGCAAAAAAGGCATCGAATGAAATATGACCCCTTTGATTATCTGCAATTAGGGCGTCTGCGATGGGGATGAGGATTTTGTCGAATTTTGCTCTCATTGCATTTTTCAATTGTAATCGTCGTGTCCCTTTTTCTAATTGTACCTTTTCGTCATTTGGCAGATTAATAGCAATCGTTTTACTTCCAGCATTACAATCTCCGGCATAGTAGATTACATCATAGGCATTTAGTTCAGTATCAGTTCCCGGTTTCTCTTTTTTATATTGATCTGCTACCGGAAGATTCTCCTGTAGAGAAGGAAGAAATGCGCCATATTTTTCTAATTTTTTACTCCAATCCATATCCTTAACCAGGACATAAGCTTCATGAGCCGCTTTATACCCGAAGAGCTGATCCTCATAATTCTCTATCGGCCCAATTACAACATCAATTTGGTTGCTCTTCATATCTAACCATGCCATATCGCTTTCCTGATAATCATCACTTATTAGTGCTTGAGCGCGTAATGTCAAATATTTCTTTAATCCATCGTCTTCCGCAAGAACTGCAGCCTCCAATAGTAAAGCTGAAACTTTTTTCATTTCAGTTTTAAATTTCTGATGATATGGAATGCTAAACAATTCCCCCGATTTATTCCGTTCGATATAGGTATACAAATCGGTCTTGTTGCTAATGGTAGCCGATTCGAATTCCTCTTTAGTCATGTCTTTGGGATAGAAATTAGCCCCTGCTTGCTTGGGTCCGATGCCCTTTATGAAAGGAGCATTGCCATTCAATCGATCCCACGGACCATAGTTAATAGTTGCAAAAGATTTAAGATCGTTATTGTCAATTGAATTAATCAGTTCGTCCTTATCACCATATGCATCATACCAAAAAAGATCATCCATGATCTTACTAGCTTCTATAAGGATTGGAATCATTTTTTTATGTTTGCCTGATAGCTTACTGAGATCAGTAGTAAGTTCGAATGGAGTGTACTTGTGAAGTAATTGTTGGGCTTCACTCTGCGGCTCTGAGGACCAACTATCGAAGTCCAAATCATTTTCCGCAGTAACAGATACTTCATTTAGTGGCTTACAAGAATAAATGTTAATAAGGCCTATGAAAAAGAGGAGCGAAATAGATTTCATTTGAATAGTTCCTGAAAAATGAAAAATCGAGGCCAAGAAACTATAGACCATAGGAATTCATATAATTCGGCAATAGTCATCCGGCCAGTTATAGGAGCGTGGAATTATCAATGTAATAATACCAAGATTTCTCGATTTGATCAGAAACAACTGTTGCAGATACCCGTTGACCCTTATAATCTTATTATAGCGTATCGGGCTTTATTTTATAATCTGGGCTTCAAAAATTTGGAGTGAATTCTTATTCAAAGACTACATGCAATCATAAGATCTATCGAATTCAAGTATGCAAATCTTGTGATTATCCCAATTCAAAAGAAAATTTCAAATAAAACTCCTCAATTTCCCCATAAACAGTGCCATCGGAATCATACAATCCAAATACATCCTCTGCCGACCGTAATCTCGAGCTGAAACCCATTTATAAACTCCTTTGACTGGTCTTGAAATACATTGCTTTACACTTTTAAGCATCCCTTTCCATCCGTATTGATCTGGAAATACCGACTTCCCATCTCGACCAGTAGCATAGGCAGCTTTGATATGCCACGACATTTTCAATTTAGGCTTGGCGACGACATGATTGATATATAATGCTGGATCATAACCTATACGATACTCGTTCTTACGAAGATTGATCTGAACAATATTCTCTGCTGAATAACCGATATGCGCTCCCTTCATTCCTATGTATTCTGGGAATCCTCCGACATCATCTAATGCCCTTTTACGGATTACAATATTACTTCCCCAGTTATATCCTTCTTTAATTATTCCGCGACTCGTTCTTAGATCTGGCTTAGAGCCAAATGTATCATCTAACCAGGTAGGCTTACCGTAATGCCACCAGGATTTTATACCTCCTCCGAAACAATCAAAGCTTCCTTCTTCAATTATTGAAAATATCTTGGAAAGATAATCTTCAGGAACTTGGGCATCGTCATCTAAGAAGACCATCCATGAAGCTTGCGTATTTTGAGTCGCCTCATTGCGTGCAATACTTAATCCTGGCTCTTTCACCTTTATGGAACTTCCTTCAGGAAGTTGGTCTATCAAATCATGAATATGTGATGGAAAAGAAGCACAAAAATTATTGACGACGATTACAGACCAGGCTTGGCTTACTCCGTTTTGTTTGATTAGGGATTCAAGACAATGTGCAAGTAGTTCGTTTCTATTATAGGTGCAAATGACAACGGATAATATAGGTGTGTCCATGTATGCAAATAATCTTTTTTTCCAATTCTTATCATTAGAGTATGCCTGCGGCACAATCGTTTTCCAGTCACTGAAAAGGATTCAAAAAGCTTGGCAAACTTATATCCGACCACAATCCTGGAACCCGTACCCACTATTTTGCCATCAGCGCCTCTTCCAAATGGCAGGGTAAAATGCACAATATAAGAGAAGGAAGCGGTTTAGCACTTGAACCTTTTTCTTTGCTTAACATAACTAAGTTGATTGCCTTTGTAACTCTAAAAAATCATAAAACGCGCTCTACACCCTGACTCAGTTTAATCTTATGCATAGCAGCTGAAATAGTAAATCGCTCTTGATACTCCTCATTCATTGCGTCAAAAATACTATTCAATTGATCCTTTTTGACAATTGCAATGACACAACCACCAAAGCCGCCTCCCATCATTCTTGCGCCTAACACCTCACTTCTATCTTTCGTCCAATCAACTATAAAATCAAGTTCATCACAGCTTACCTCATATTTTCTTCTCAAGCCTTCATGCCCTTCATACATGAGAGTTCCAAGTTCATGAACTTTACCATCTTCTAGTGCTCGAACCACTTTCTGTACACGATCGTTTTCTTCAATTACATAGTTCAATCGCTCCCGACTTACTGGGTCTAAAAGTGCATCTCCTGCTTGTAGTTGATCTATGGTGATATCCCTCACAGTATTAAGTTCTGGGAATTTTGCTTTTAACTGTTTCAATCCCCGTTTGCAATCTGCGTGACGATCATTGTATCCACTGTCAAGTAGTTCATGAGTTACCCTCGTATCGAATAATACTATCGTGTACTCACCAAGATCTACATGAATCTTTCTATGAGTATAACTTTGACAATCCAAAAGTAATACAGCATTTGCCTCACCGAAAAGAATACTGTATTGATCCATTTTGCCACCATCTAGGCCAGATCCACGCTCCGCTTCACTCGCGAGATACATCATGTCCAATGTGGAAATACCCAAACTATTATGATCATTGAGTGCATAGATAAGACCACAGGTCAATGCCGAGGACGAAGACATTCCCGCTCCTATAGGTAAAGTCCCTTCGAAGGAGCAATAAATAGGTTTCAAAACATGGCCTTTCTTATGCATCAAGTGAATTACCTGACCGAAGAAAATGGACCATCTTTTATCGAAACCTTGACCGAACTGGTTACATGAATCTACTTCATCAAAATGCTTGGAATGGAAATGAAAAAGCGCATCTTCAGAAGGCCGAACTTCGAATATGAGATGCATATCCACCGCTCCGGGTAACACAAATCCCGAATTATAGTCTGTATGTTCCCCTATTAAATTAATCCTTCCTGGTGAGCGATATTTTCTCAATTGTTCTGTATCCACAAGCATCCGATAAATTCGGCCCAATTATAAGATAATCTATTGGAACGACGTCTAATACACGATGTCCTTACTTCACGACTTATCAGAAAGACTAGTTATTCGTATCGTAATGATTCAATCGGATCTAATCTGGATGCCTTCATGGCTGGATAAATACCCGAAATGACACCTACAAATAGGCAAACAAAAAATGCCAAGATAATCCATGGCCATGGAATAATAAAGCTACTTCCTATTAGAAAACTCACGACATTACCAACTAAGATTCCAAGGAATACGCCGATAATACCACCTATCTGAGTGATCACAACAGCTTCTGTTAGAAACTGGATAAGGATATTTCTTCTTTTAGCCCCCAGCGCTTTGGTAACTCCGATTTCTCTTGTACGTTCAGTAACTGATACCAGCATGATATTCATTAATCCAATAGAAGCTCCTAACAATGTCATTAAGGCAATGGCAATGGCCCCCAGACGTATCTGGAGAGTCATATCATTCAACTGATTTAGGACACTATCGCTCTTTCGTACCTCGAAGTCATTCTTCTGAATTGAGCGTAATTTCCTAATATTCCGCATGGGTACAATAGCGGCAGAGATAGCATTCTCGATTTCCAAGGGGTTGGATACACCTACAAGGAGATTATAATTCTTCTTTGGGAAACCATAGATCTGATGTGCATTCGTAATCGTAATAAATATTCTCCGATCACTGCTTTCGCCAAATGAGCTTCCCTTAGATGCGAGTACTCCTACGATTTTATATCGAGCAGCATTTATAGATATAATCTTATTAACTGCTCGATCCGCTTTCCCGTTAAATAACTCATCCACGATATCCTTGCCTATGATGGCTTTATTATTTGAACCCTTCACTTCAAGATAAGTAAAATTCCTCCCCGCTTCCAGATCATAACTAGAGACATTGAAATAATTTTCATCAATACCTCTTATTACAACTGTAGGGTTTGTTTTTTTATCTCCGAATTGGATTTCCGCATTGGAAGTACAATACGACTCTATCGAGACCTTAGCACCTCCAAATTTATATTTGTCTTTAAATGCTTCCGCTTGATCGTAGACGAGTGGATCCGCACGCTTCGCGTTTCGTCCACCTCTCCTACTTTGTATATTCTCGCGAAGTGGTCTCACGTTAAATGAATTCGCCCCCATTCGATTGAAGCTGTCATTCATGGAAAATATAATACTATCTATAGCCGTAAGAATACCTACAAGACAAGTAATCCCCACCGCTATAATCATCAGCGTAAGGAAGGATCTCAGAAAATTAGATTTCAGAGACCTTAGGGCAATTCGAATGTTTTCAGCTAAATTCAAAAATTCTTATTCTTAGATCCACAAGATAGTCAGCCTCTTCTCAATCTATGATAAGAGTAGACAGATTGTATCATTATTTAGACAGAGACATTATCAATTGGTCCCCAAAAGGTCAAAGTTGTCAGAAAGTATAGATTGAACTTCCTTATGTAAGGCCGCATTGGCCACAATAATTCTTCCAGAATCAAGGTAAGTCTCTCCGCCATCAAAATCTGAAACAACTCCCCCTGCCTCTTTGACAATTAAAGCTCCGCCTGCTATATCCCAAGAATGTAGCGTTGATTCATAATAGGCATCTAATCGACCACAAGCAACATAAGCCAAATCCAATGCTGCAGCACCCATTCTACGAATCCCTCTACCATGCGTCACAAAATATTCTAAGGTATCCATCAGAGGTCTTACGTGCACAGGGTCATATGGAAAACCAGTTCCGATTATCGACTTATCTACTCCGAAAGTGCTACTTATAGAGATAGGAGCGTTATTGAGAAATGCTCCACCACCTTCCCACGCATAGAAACATTCTTCTCGCATTACATCTAATACTACCCCAACTCTTAGGATTCCATCAATTTGAAGCCCAACACTAACCGCAAAATGAGGGATGTTATGAAGAAAGTTACTTGTCCCATCAAGCGGATCTATGATCCATAAAGCACTTGCTCCTCCTTGTTCAACCGTTCCCTCTTCAGTAATAAAGCCAGCCTCGGGAAGAACCGTCTTCAGACCAACAACTAATTGCTTCTCTGCTTCTTTGTCCACATAGCTGACGAGGCTATTCCTTTCCTTAATCTCAATTTGTTCGTTGCTTACCTTTCCCAACTCCTGGCTAATAAAGGAACCTACCGCTCTAACGATAGGAATGCTCAACTCACATAATTTCTTGTAATCTTTGCGCTCCATTATGCAAAAGTACCCAAGTCATTGCCCTGAAAAGAGACCTGAATGGGAAAATTCACAATCAAAGATCAATAACAGCATATGAGTAGAAGACGAAAGCTTGAAAAATTCGCAGACCTAAAGCGCTTTGATCAAGTATATGAGATGACAGAACCTGGTAGTGAAATTGTTATTCAGAACCTTAGTACTCAAAAAATAATGAAAGGTTTATGGCGCAGTGACGCCTTTAGCAATGAGCATCCTTTATGTATCGAATTAGCCTGTGGACGAGGGGAATATACTATCGCATTAGGCAGAAAATATCCGGAGACCAATTATATAGGAGTAGATATTAAGGGTGCGAGAATCTGGCAAGGGGCGACTATAGCAAGAGAGGAAGAATTAGAGAATGTGGCTTTTTTAAGAATTCGAATCGAGCAATTGGTGAATTATTTCGACCCTGAAGAAGTGGATGAGATCTGGATTACATTTCCTGATCCATTCCCTGGAAAAGAAAATCGCCGATTAACTTCCAATAGATTCCTTGATTCCTACCACCGAATCCTAAAAAAAGGTGGAATTGTAAACTTCAAGACAGATGATAACGAATTATTTGAATATTCTTTAGAAATAGCTCGAGCAAGTACAAAGTATCGTCTTGTCTACAATAATGACAATATTTATGATTCTTCCTTATATTTAGAAGAATTAGAAATCAAGACATATTACGAGCGACAGCATCTGAGTAATAAAAAAACCATCAAATATTTGCAATTAGAGAAAATTGACTAACCTTTACGGTATAATATTTGGCTACGGAGACCAAGTATAGAAATCTGAGCTGTTAAAAATGATGAATCTCTGAAAGATAAGATCTTTTTGAGATTTGATTTTTTACAGCTTTTTGTAATTATTATAGAAAATTTTAAAGCAAGTATTATGAAAACAAGTATGGCCTATAGATTGTACAGACTATATTTCAACTCAAATGCTCACAACCACGAATTATTCGGTAATCGGGTTCACAATCCGATGAACGCAACAGCAATAAATAGAAAAGAAGCTAATATCGCCGCTCTTACGAGATTTGGTTTGATAGTAGCCGCAGCGGTGACGTTAATCACTTTTATTGCAGTTAATTAGAGTTGAGAGAGGTTACATCTCAAAGAAAAATTGAGTTTAAGCCGGTGGATTTTTATCCATCGGCTTTTTTATTGATCGTTAAGCTCATTTATAAAATCAATCATCATCAGAGCACATTGTGAAGAGTGATCTTACCTACAGGACTTAATAATATCCCTTTTGGGTTATGGTTTGAATTATTCCTTATTCACCAACAACAATCAGTTTCAGTGTCCCAATAACACTTAAACCCCTTAGGAATCTTATTTCCGGAATCGCCTGATCAAAATCAGGTGGATTGTCATAAAGTACCACCATAATCTGATTCCTTTTATCATCCGAGAGTGCCAAATAATTAATATCCCCCTAAGGGTATTCTTAACTTCATTCAATGCTAGGATCATATAAATACACTGGCTGCAATTGATTCCCCAAACAAATATTAGAGATGACTTTTCTTTATAATAATCGGTGGAAGTAATTCTATCATCGAGCATTCTGAGTTCTATATAAGGAAGTTTGATGCTTTCTTTATCGTCATCTTTATTATATAGTAGATTTTACTTCATTGTTAAGGCTATCTCTTCTAACTTCTGAACCCTGTAAGATTGAGCTGTAAGAGAACTACTTAATATTGTAAGTAGGACAAATAAAATCGAATGTGCCTCACTCAAAATGATTCCAACCTTGAGCTTTCAGCGGATAGATTTTCCCTCCCGTAGTATGAAGCGTCAACTTATCCTTTTTGTCTACTATCTCCCCTATAATGGTAGCTCCTGGCATAAATTGGATCTTCTCTATATCATCAGGAGAGATCGTAAATAACAATTCATAATCTTCTCCTCCATTCAATGCGGTGGAAATTGGGTCCATATTGAACTCCAGCGCCATTTCCTTTGCTTCTTCGCTCATAGGAACTTTGCCTTCCTCTATAAATGCTCCAACATCAGAAGCTTTACATATATGCATAAGATCAGAACTCAACCCATCTGAGACATCAATCATAGATGTAGGGATCAAGTCCACTTTTGCAAGATATTCATACGCCTCAAGTCCTGCTTCGGGCTTTAATTGACGCTCCAATAAATATTGATGGCCTTCTATCTGTGGAGTAATACTCTGATCATCGAGGAATAATTGCTTTTCTCGCTCCAATAATTGCAGTCCAAGATAAGCAGCTCCCAAGTCTCCTGATACACAAAGGATGTCTCCAACATTTGCTCCAGAACGATAAGTGATCTTCTTCTTATCTGTTATAGAACCCATCGCTGTTACGCTTATGGCCATTCCTTTCAGATGGGATGTTGTATCTCCTCCAATCAAATCAACATTATAGAACTTACATGCCGCTTGGATTCCTTCATATAATTCCGTCAGCGCTTCTACAGTATATTTACTAGATATCGCTATCGAAACCGTTATGTGCGTAGGGCGGACATTCATGGCAAATATGTCAGACAAATTTACGACCACCGCTTTATAACCTAAATGCTTCAAAGGTGTATAGCGAACATCAAAGTGAATTCCTTCAATCAACATATCTGTCGAAACAACTGTATAATCCGATGCATTGGCAATAACAGCGGCATCATCTCCGATGCCTACCATAGTTGATTTTAATTGGGGCTTACACTCCTTCGTAAGGTGATCTATCAAACCAAATTCTCCTAATTTATTTACATCCGTATGCTCTTCCATCTGTCATTATTAGGGTGCAAAAGTAGATCTTTCTACTAGCTTACTTGAAGAAGCTCATTCATATGAGTAATTTAAATAATATAGGACGTTATATTTGAATACAATTTATAGTCAGATGAATTTTCTAAACCCTAAATACCGAGACCTTGAGGCGATTGCTAAGGAATATCATGAAGCATATTTAGATGCTTCTCCTTTTCCAAGTATTCACTTCAAGAACTTTTTCAATGAAGATATCTTAAATGAGATCCTTGAAGAATTCCCTGACCTTGCGAAAGGAACCCAGTTGAAGTACAATAACCCCAATGAAAATAAACTTGCGTCGAAAGGTGAGCATAAATTCAGTCCAAAGTTGAAAGAGTTCATGCACTATCTGAATTCACAACCGTTTCTTGAGTTTCTTCAAGAACTAACTAATATTACTGAAATCCTGATTCCTGATCCTTACTTCGAAGGTGGAGGATGCCATGAGTCAGTAGCTGGAGGCTTTCTAAAAGTTCATGCAGATTTCAATAAAAACCGTCGTACAGGACTTGATAGAAGATTGAATGTATTGGTATATCTCAATAAAGAATGGAAAGAGGAATATGGTGGTCACTTTGAGTTGTGGAATCGCGATATGACAAAATGCGAAGCAAGCGTATTACCAGAGTTCAATACTTTGGCGATGTTCAGCACCACTGATTACTCTTATCATGGTCTTCCTGATCCAATTACTTGTCCTCCAGGTAGAAGCAGAAGGTCTTTAGCTCTATATTATTATAGCAATGGACGCCCGGTAGATGAGTTAAGTGATCGGGGAGCAGATGAACACACCAAATTTGTCCCTCGCAAGGGAGAAAAAAGTGAAGTGAAAATGCAGCGGTTCAATACCACGGTGAATATTATAACTGAGATAACACCCCCATTTATACTTAAAGCAGCAAAAAAG
>JBLIDB010000012.1:0-38984 GCA_047634015.1 Saprospiraceae bacterium | reverse complement strand
GCACTACAAAAAATCAAGAAAATGACAGACAAAAGCAGTTTGAAAAAACGAAGATTCCGAGCATCATTAAATGTTCAATATCTTCTAAATATATTGATAGCATAGTTTTGGTGCGTTTGCCCTACTGGGAATATGATGTTGTCGTTATTCGTGCGATAATCGTTATAGGGATAAATCTTATAGTCTCTATCGAACCCGGTATCTGTATTAAGCACTTGGCTTTCTGGATATGCAGTAAGCCATGTAGACCATTTGGTTTCTATAAAAGTATGGAGCTCCGGAGGCATCCCTATATTCAGTCCATTTACACAAAGTAATCGTTGTTGTGACCACGTACTATTAGTCGCTCTATCATAAGGCATCAGGTTTGTATTGTATATTAATCCTGAGACGCCAAATGTTGTTTCTTGTTCATTTATAATACGATCCCATCCTATTCCTGTTCCCGTAAGAGGGCAGTAGGTGAGCGCAATACTTTCGTTTCCTATGCGATCATTTATAATCTCATGCCAGTCAAGGATCGAATGTGGATATGCTTTTATCTCGGTCCCTACACGTATTGCTAAAATCAGATCATCGGGCTCCAAGTAATCCACTTCAGTAGCGACTGTGAATTTTGGATCATCGATAGATGGGATTCCGTCTATTCCTACGCCACCATCTCTAACCTGATCTTTAGGAATCAACCAGCCTTCAACAGCTGGGTTCGTAACTTGAAGTGTATTAACTGTTTCTGGTTCTTCTTCAGAACAAGAAATAAATAAAATGAAAATTGCAATACTTAGGAAATTAATATATTTCATTCATTATACTTTTGAGTTATTAGTCAATAATCACTCCATTACAGAGTGTTTGGCGTTGGTCAATTATCAATGAGTTCTTAGCAATGAACAATAGACGGTGAGCACTAATTAATTTGCTATCTCTCAATTTATATTATTAGTTATTAGTTTTTAATTAACGTCAGCGATAATCAAGTCCCATATAGCTCAAGACCTGGATAGAAGGTTCCCCATGAGAACCAATAACCTATGAACTGATCTGCTAATTTCAATTCTTGGCCGGAGTTATTACTTGAACGCCCCATTAGGTCATATAGGGTGCCATTAGAATCTTGAATAATATTTGGAAAAGCGTTTTCAGAAAGTGCTTCATAGTTTCTGCCTCCTTCAGGCTTTAGAAATGCAACTATGTAATTACGAGTTGCATTTCTTACCACCAATAATTCTTGATTCAGATACTCGTCTTCTATAAGTTCTATGTCAGGATTCTCTGTATTGAAAGGATAGGCTTTTACATTTTCATTAATGATCACTCCGAGGACTCGATCCTTTGCATTCAGCCTATTGTCTGTAGCATTTACTGGAAATATGATATTGTTATCATTTGTTCTATAGTCTCCATAAGGATATCGATTATAGTCTCTATCAAATCCTGTCTCCCTATTCATAACTTCACTAACTGGATATGCTCCGAGCCAGCTCTCCCAACTCATTTCAACAAATGAATGAAGTTCTATCCGGTTTCCTATTAAAGTCCCATTTACAGACTTCAATAACTGTTGTGACCAGATACTACCTGTAGCTCGATCGTATGGCATAAGGTTCGAATTATAGAGTAAACCAGAAACACCAAATGTGGTTTCTGTCTGATTTACCATCCGATCCCAGCCAACTCCTGTGCCTGTCAACGGACAATAGGTGAGGGCAATGTGCTCATTTCCGATGCGATCATTTACAATTTCATGCCAATCTAAAATTGAATGTGGATATGCTTTTATAACATTCCCTACACGGATGCCTAATACAAGCTCTTCTAAGTCCAGAAAGTCAACTTCTCTTGCTATTGTAAAATTGGATTGGTCAATAGAGGGGATGCCATCCAAACCAGGACCTCCATCTCTAAACTCATTTTGAGGTATCAACCACTCATCAGGATCTGGATTGCTATTTTGTGGTGGATTCATCATATTGTCATCATCGCCACAAGAACAGATGAGCATTAGAATGAATAGAAGTGTACTATATTTCATTATTAAATTTTTTAATAGTTATTCAATAATTGATAGGTATGCTTTTTTTGATTCTAACTTCAGGTACCAACTCACATTTATCCCAAAGCTTGGCGTTAGTTGCGTTTCATTTATTTTATTCCAGATAGGCACTTCCAAATTTACGGCAAGAGAGCTTTTTAATTGCGGAAAAGGAATGCTGTTTGAGATTCTTGCAAAAACAAAGCTTCCACCTGTTCCTGGTAATTTGATTTGATTCACTTCATCCCTGTCAGCATATCGATATCTTAGCGCTACGCCAGGACTAAGAATTTGATTTCCTATTAATAGTTGATCACTGTACCCCGCAATTACTTGGACATCATTTCCAAACTCATATGCTTGCGTTCCTCCTCGGGAATTTTTATTGATTCCTGTTTGGCTCATGATCGCATTGAGATATAACAAAGAAGAGGGCCTACTGAAGAGTGAGTATTCTGCGGAAGCTAAGAATATCATATCCCATGCACCACTTCCTGGCTGAAGATCTTCGAATAGTAATAATCCTCGACTGCCTAATTTGTTATACGCGCCTAATGGGAACTGTGGACCGGCACCTACCCGCAGAACAAAGGCCTTTTGAATTACATTATAGATTCCTAAAAGAACAGGATCTCCTACTCCCGAAGTCTCTTCTCTATCAAATGCTCCCGAAGATGTTGTTATACGCCGTGTCTGGCGTACTATAGGCAGAAACCCCTCGATGGTCCATCTTTTACTTATACTATAAGCACCCCTTAGGATGTAAGATTGTGTGCTTCGTAATCTATCGTTATCGTCAAGTTTGCGACTACCACTCTTAAGTGTTTTTAGAATATTGAAGTCTGCACTAAGACTTAATTGTACCCCTCCTTTGTCTGAAGATTGGAAACCCAGATTACTGTTTACAGGCACACCTCCAGAACAACAGGTTTGTGCCATAATTTTTATGGGAAGTAAGAATAATATGAGCGCTATGAATCTGATCATCTGTATTAGGAAACGAATTAGGTCTAAGATATGATTTTGTCTTTTGTGAATTCCAGCAGTCTTGTCTTATGAAAGACAATTGATCTTAGGTGTTTCAAATCGGACTCAGTAATAGCGATTTTGGGTATTTCCACGACAATATGTGCTATTCTCCCCAATGAATCTTGTTATAGAAGGCGGTATACTTGCTACAGATAAAAGGAATACTTATATTCGTTGTTTAAACACTAAAATTCAAAAAAGGATAATTATGATTAAATTTTTCAGCACTGTATTTGTAGCGATATTGGTAATTACTATTGCACAAGCTCAGTCAACTTCACCAATTGATGCTGCAAAAAGCACAGTTACATGGACAGGAAATAAAGTTACTGGTAGTCATACTGGGACTATCAATATTTCTGAAGGAAGCATCTTGAATAAAGATGGTCGATTCCATGGAGGATCATTTACAATAGATATGACATCTATCGCCAATACGGATTTAGGAGATAAAATGCGCGCAAAATTGGAAGGACATCTAAAGTCGGATGATTTCTTTGGTGTAGAGACTTATCCTATGGCTACTTTAACTATTACAGACGTTAAGAAATCCGGCGATAAGTATGAACTTACTGCGGATCTTACTTTAAAAGGTAAAACCGCCCCTATCACTTTTGATGCGATGGTAACAGGTAATACAGCTACAGCAAATATTACTATAGATAGAACAGTCTATGATGTAAAGTATGGTTCTGGTAAGTTCTTCGAAGGACTTGGAGATAAGATGATTAGTGATGACTTCGAATTGGTGGTTTCTCTTGTTTATTAGAGACTCAGATTCGTTTTTATAGAATAAGAAAGAGCTGCAATGAAAATTGCGGCTCTTTCTTATTTGGAAATAGATGTGGAATAATAGAATCTCTTTAAAACAGATCATTTGAATAAAAGCAACGTATTCATTTTTATCCACTAATATCTAAGAATTACTTAGAAACGATGTTAATCAGTACTTTTGATAAAAACTGTACTGATATGATCAATCGAATGCTACCTCTTCTCGCCCTCAGCATATTTATGCTTTCATGTGCTTCATATGCACAAGTCAATAAGGAATCTGAAGAGCCTAAGTCTCCTTTAGAAGAATTGAGCCTATCTGGATTGAAATTTAGAAATATCGGCCCTGCGATTACGTCAGGACGCATCTCTGATATCGCTCTATCTGGAATTGATGATATGACTTATTACGTCGCTACCTCTTCAGGTGGGGTATGGAAGACGGTGAATTGGGGTACAACCTTTACACCCGTCTTCGATAATGAAGGATCGTATTCGATTGGATGTGTGACTGTAGATCCTAATAACCCAAGCGTGATTTGGGTAGGAACGGGAGAGAATAATAATCAACGGAGTGTTGCTTATGGTGACGGTATTTATAAATCTGTAGATGGTGGAGCGTCCTGGAAACATATGGGCCTGAAGCAATCTGAGCATATTGGAAACATAATAGTGCATCCCAAGAATTCAGAAATTATATATGTCGCTGCCATCGGACCTCTATGGAGTGAAGGTGGAGATAGAGGTTTATATAAATCTACCGATGGAGGAGAGAACTGGAATGCAGTATTAACTATAGATGAGCACACTGGCGTAAATGAAGTACATATGGATCCTCGAGATCCTAATGTCCTTTACGTAAGTACGTTCCAGAGAAGAAGACATGTGTTCACATATTTAGGCGGAGGTCCCGGATCAGGAATCCAAAAAAGTGTAGATGGCGGAGCAACTTGGCAGGAGATAAACAAAGGATTACCCAAAGTGGATATTGGAAGAATAGGAATGGATATATCTCCAGCAGATCCAGAAATTATATATGCGATCGTCGAAGCAGCACAAGGGAAAGGCGGAATGTATCGTAGTACCGACAGAGGAGCCTCTTGGCATAAGCAAGGAGATTATTCTACAAGTGGTAATTACTACCAAGAGATAATAGCTCATCCAACAGATGCCAATACGGTATATGCCATGGATACATGGATGAAAGTAAGTACAAATGGAGGAAAGACATTTTCAAATGTAGGAGAAGACACGAAACATGTTGATAATCACAGCCTATGGGTTAATCCTGTGAATTCTATACATTGGTTAGTAGGATGTGATGGTGGGATTTATGAGACGTTTGACGCGGCCAAGACATGGATCTTTAAGGCCAATCTTCCAGTTACGCAGTTTTATAAAGTGGCAGTAGATAATGACGTGCCTTTTTATAATGTCTATGGAGGAACTCAAGATAATTTCAGTTTGGGAGGCCCATCTCGAGTCATAACGGATCATGGTATTCAGAATAGCGATTGGTTTATAACGCATGGAGGAGATGGTTTTGAATCTCAAGTGGATCCTGAAAATCCAGATATCGTTTATGCTCAATCTCAGCACGGAGTACTCGTAAGGTATGATAGAAAGAGCGGAGAAGAAGTAGGTATACAGCCTAAAGAAAGAAAAGGGGAAAACTCATACCGATGGAATTGGGATGCGCCGCTTGCAGTAAGTCATCACGGGTCAGGGAGGCTTTATTTTGCCGCTAACAAGCTATTTCGCTCCGACGATAGAGGAAATTCTTGGGAAGTGCTAAGTGATGATCTAACGGCGCAGATCAATAGAAATGAACTCGATGTAATGGGGCGCATATGGGGTATCGATGCAGTGGCTAAAAATAAATCCACCTCGCTTTATGGAACTATCGTTGCTTTTTCAGAATCACCTATAGATGAGAATCTATTAGTGGTAGGAACAGATGACGGGTTAATTCAAATTACTAATGATGGTGGTCAGAATTGGAGTAGAATTGAAAATATTGTCGGCGTTCCAAAACGAACTTACGTAAATGCTGTATATACTTCACAGCATAATGCCGATGTAATCTATGCAGCTTTCAACCATCATAAATATGGAGATTTCAAACCTTATATTTATAAAAGTGCGGACCGCGGCAAGACTTGGTCTTCTATAAGTGCCACGATTCCAGAAAGGGGGAGTGTCTACTCGATAGAAGAGGATCATGTGGATCCAAATCTTATATTTTGTGGAACGGAATTTGGAGTCTTTTTCTCCCCGAATAAAGGTGATAATTGGAAGCAATTAAAAGCTGGAATGCCTACAATAGCAGTTAGAGATATCGCCATCCAACGCCGAGAGAATGATTTAGTATTGGGTACGTTTGGGCGTGGATTTTATGTATTAGATGACTATACTTCATTACGTAATGTTAAGGGAGAAGGACTTGGAGATACACCGCAGCTTTTTGTAAGTCGAGATGCGCTCATGTTTGAAAAGAGTATGCCATTAGGACTGCCGGGTAAATCATTCCAAGGAGATGACTACTACACTGCTGAGAATCTCGGCCCTGTTGCCATGATAACATATTACTTGCCAGAAAGTCAAAAGAGCAAGAAGGAAATTAGGCAAGAAAAGGAAAAAGAGAATAAGAAAAACAAATCTGATAATTCATATCCTTCTTATGAAGAATTAACTGCAGAAGTAAATGAGTCCAAAGCTCAAATACTCTTCTCTATATCTGACGCATCAGGAAGTGTAATTAGAAAAATATTGAACAAGCCCGGGAAAGGAGTACAACGATTCCTATGGGATCTCAGATACGCTCCAAAAAATGCAATCTCATTAAAGAAGCCTGCTTTCTACAATCCATTCGCAGGAAAGAAGGAAGGGTCTTTAGTCGCCCCTGGACGCTATTCCGTAAGTATGTCTTTGGTAGAAGATGGAGAAATCAAACCATTGGGGGCGCCCGTTTCGTTTGAAGTAAAGGCATTGGGGAATACCGTATTACCTGCTCAAGATCGTGAATCTAAAGTTGCATTCCAAAGAGAGGTTACAGAATTATCTCGGGCTGTAGAAGGTGCGGAACATATGATTGGAGAGATAGAGAATAAACTAAAGCATATTCATAAGGCTATCGAATTGACAGAACAACCGATGTCGGCATTGTATGCTGATTATAATTCCATTCAATCGAAAATCAAGGAGATCAAAAAGCAAATGAGTGGTGATAAAGTAAAATCTCAATTAGATATAGATCAACCTCCAACTCCAGCCACTAGATTAGGATGGATCGAATATGAGCAGAAGAATTCCACCTCCGAACCTACAGCTACGCACCGAGCAAGTTTTGCAATTGCCAAGGAAGAGTTTGTCCCGATTTTAAATACGATCAAAACTTTGGCAACTAATGACCTTGAAGCACTGGAGCAGAAATTGGAAGATGCGGATGCTCCTTACACACCAGGAAGAGCGATTAAGATGTTGAATAGGAATTAGTCGAAGGCGTTAGACGTTTAACGTGCATTCTTTTTATGCCAATAGCGCAATAACCCTGTTGCACTCATGTCGGCAGGATTGGCGGCTTGATATGCGTCGGTATCGCTTTCATTGAGGCCATTCTCTAAAAGATAAGAACGCACGAATTCTTGGAATTCTGGAAGGACTTCTTCGACTGTCTTCTGAGCTTCTGCATAGGGCTTCATAAATTCAGAATAGTGCTTTAGCGACTTTTCTAATTTCTGTAGGTGCGCTTCTGTATCAGTGATATATCCGAAGTGTGTCAGATAGTATCCGAGGATATCTTTTTCTGCACGAAGGGTAGCGATGGATAGGTTCCAATCTTCGATATTGATATCAGGCGGAGGACAAGGAGGAATAACGGGTCCTTGATTGATACTCACACCAGCGACATCACCTGTAAATATGACATCGTTGATTCTCCAAGCGATATGATGCTTCGCATGTCCTGGGGTATGAAGTGCTTTGATATTCAATCCTAATAGATTCAACGTTTCTTGATCTTCGACCACCACTAATTGCTCTGCAGGAATAGGTTTAAGCGTTCCCCATAGGCGATCCATATTCTCTTTATATATCATTTTAGCGGAAGCCAATAAACGCTCTGGCTGATGCATATGTCGATATCCCTTAGGATGCAAGTATACCGTAGCCCCTAATTCTGCAAAACACCAAGCCGCACCACCATGATCAAGATGGATATGAGTCAGCAACACATGTTTGATATCTTCTATAGCATGGCCTGCTGCTTCGATAGCACTCTTAAGCACAGGAAAGGTGGAATGAGGACCTGTCTCTACAAGCATGGTGCCTTCTGATGTTTCAACCAAAAATGCAGCAATACCATTCTCATGGCCTAAGAAATTAAGATCTATCGTGTGAACCGTATACAAACTCATATGATGTTTTATTTTACAGCGGCGAAGGTAAACGTTCTGGCGAAACCCGTTCTTCTACAAAGAGGAAAGGGCCAACTGGCCCCCACAATGGGTTTCATCCCCATTGATTGTTACGAGCCTATTGATTATTAATAATAGGCATCGGAGAGATAATGATACGAGGTTTATCTCTCTTGCCAAGTAAACTTGAAATATCTGGTTAATTGAGTGTTCAATGGGTGTAAAACCCAATGGCTTGTCTATAGAAGCCCGTTCTGGCGAAAATGTGTTTCGACAGCGAATAGAATGGCGTAGCGTACATCGCTAGGAAGAGGCACTTTGACAAGAACGCAGCAGTCGAAACCACCTTTCTTTATACTATTTGATATACACACTATAGAGAATGCTACTTTTGCATTTCAATCATAAGTGATATGTCGCATTTTATAGCACCTTCTTTATTGGCTTCCGATTTTGGTAATCTCAATAGAGATATAGAAATGATAAATCAGTCCGAGGCCGACTGGTTACATATAGATGTAATGGATGGTCTCTTTGTACCGAATATAAGCTTCGGACAAGTACTTATGCCATTTATTAATAAAGCCTCTACCAAGCCCTTAGATGTGCATCTGATGATCGAGCAACCTAGTAGATATGTAGAGCAATTTGTTACTCTTGGCGCTGCTGTAGTTACGGTTCATTTAGAAGCGTGTAAACATCTGCATAGGACACTATCTCATATCCGGGAATTGGGTGCTTTAGCAGGCGTCGCACTTAATCCCCATACCTCTGTAGACTTACTGGATGACGTACTCGAGATTACGGATCTCGTCTGCATCATGAGTGTCAATCCAGGATACGGTGGTCAGAAATTCATCTATCAGACCCTTCCGAAAGTTAAGAAGCTCAAGGATAAGATCATAGAGCGGAACTTGTCTACGCGAATCGAGATAGATGGCGGTGTAGGTCTTCAGAATGCCAGAGCCTTAGTTGAAGCAGGCGCCGATGTACTCGTGGCGGGAAGTAGCGTATTCAAATCTGAAGATCCGCATCATACCATAGTTCAACTAAAGACGTTGGGGTAGCGTGTTGCTTGCAATTCAAAATATAAGTAAAAGGATGTTTCGGAGTATATACCCAACACAAAAAGGAATTCGGGAATGACAAGTCGTAAGTACCTCTATTTAAACAGTTTACAGATACCTGTGCCAAATTCGCTTACAGCGTTCAGTATAGCCACTTTCTTAGTTTTTAGCATGGCATTGGGTCTTAGTGCACAGACGGTAACCATTGCCGGAAAGGCATCAGATAATAAGACTGATGAAGCCATAGAATTTGCCACTGTCTATGTCGATGGTACTGCTAATAATACACAGACGGATATTAATGGTCTATATGAATTGGTAATTCCGAGAGGAGGTAAGATTACGCTCGTATTCAGCAGATTAGGATACACCGACTTACGTAAAGATATAAGGGCTAACAAGGATAGATACAATATCTATGTTCGAATGGAACAGATGGAATCCGATATTGAAGTCATCGTTACGGATAGTAAGATCGAAGATCGTCAGATGGTCAGAGAGACGACGGAGGGGATGAAATTGCTTCCTTCCATTACTGGAAATATAGAAAGTGTTCTACCGCATATCGCCCTAGGGGCGAGATCTGGAACAGGAGGAGAATTGAGTTCACAGTATAATGTCCGTGGGGGGAATTACGATGAGAACTTAGTCTATGTCAATGATTTTGAAATATTCCGCCCACAGTTATTGAGGAGTAATCAGCAAGAGGGATTATCATTTCCCAATATAGATTTGATTCGAGATCTGTCGTTCTCATCAGGAGGATACGAATCTAAGTATGGAGATAAGATGTCTTCGGTACTTGATATTTATTATAAAAGACCTACCGAAACCAAGGGCTCATTATCTATGAGTTTACTCGGGGCAAGTGGCCATATAGAAGGCGTCGCTGGAACCTCAGATAATAGACCACCAAAATTTCGATATCTATTAGGAGCTCGATATAAGGATACGAGATATGTATTGGGAAGTCTTGATACCGAGGGGCAATATTCGCCTGTATTTGCAGATGTACAAACCTATCTGACTTATGATGTTACGGATGAATTGCAATTTGGCCTCTTGGCAAATTATAATGAAAGTAAGTATGATTTTATTCCTACGACACGATCTACAGGATTAGGACTTATAGATTTTACTTTAGAATTGAATTCTGTATTTCAGGGAGGAGAGTCTGATCAATTTAGAACAGGAATGGTCGGAACTTCTGTTACCTATCTTCCTAATAGAGATCGGAATCCGATGTTTATAAAATTATTGGCCTCTACCTATCGCGGTAGAGAAGTAGAAGGCATCGATATCTCTGGCAGCTATCGATTGAGTCAAGTAGAAACAAGTACCAATGAAACGGCGGGGCAGGAGGTAGCGCTGATCGGGATAGGAACACAGCATCAGTATACGCGGAACCGCTTGTTCAATCGGATCTCAGATATACAATTGCGTGGTGGAATAGAATTTCAGAGTGCAGGTGATGAAAAGGCCCACTTCGTACAGTGGGGATTACAATACCGTCAAGAGTATTTCGACGATCGGATCAATGAATGGGAATTGCTGGATTCTGCAGGGTACTCACTACCAAGTAGTGATACGGAGGTACTTCTTAGTGACGTCCTCAAAGTAGAGCAAATTATAAGTAGTGCGAAGAGTACTGCTTATATCCAAGATAGTTATACAGCATTCGGAGCGGATGGAGCTGAGTCAAAGATGACTTTAGGGTCTAGATTCAGCTATTGGAATCTGAATAAGGAATTCAACATAAGTCCGCGATTCCAATTGTTATATAAGCCTGCGGGAATCAAAGACATCTCTTATAAATTGGCAGGAGGCGTCTACTATCAAACACCTTTCTATCGCGAATTGCGGAGATTGGATGGTACGCTAAATACTGATATAAAGGCACAGAAAAGTATCCATCTCGTCGCAGGTATGACAAGTGACTTCATATGGCATAAGGTAAGCGATAAACCGTTTAGATTTATTTTGGAGGGATATTATAAAAAGCTTTCGAATCTCATCTCATATGACATAGACAATGTACGGATCCGATATACGGGAGAGAACGATGCCAGTGGCTATGCTATGGGATTGGATGCAAGGCTAAATGGAGAATTTGTCCCTGGAGCAGAATCATGGTTTAATATTTCATTTTTAAGTACCAAGGAATCTATAGACGACATACAACATACGGCTTTCAATCGCAATGAGCAATCCTTCGAAGATGTGGATAATGTATCGCGACCTACAGATCAGTTATTATACTTTTCGATATTCTTTCAAGACTACTTACCACGTAATGAAAACTTCAAAGTCAACGTCAATCTCACCTTCGGAGGTGGTTTGCCATTCGGGTTACCCGAGTCTAATGTCGTAACCCGTAACACATTCCGATTTGCAGCTTATAGAAGGGTAGACATGGGCTTCGCCTTGCAGATGTGGAACAAATCATGGCGTAACGAAAAGTCCAAGCACTTCCTTCGAGGTCTTGATAATGCATGGATCAGCCTTGAAGTCTTCAATCTCATGGGCATCGAGAATGTATCTTCTAATACTTGGGTCAAGAGTATCTTCCAACAACAATTCGCTGTTCCTAATAAGTTGACTACAAGGAGGGTGAATTTGAAATTTCGCGTAGAGTTTTAGACTGATGTTTTCTGAGGTATGGACTTAAGAAGGTAAGTCTGAACTATGGGTTTTAGAAGGATGAGAGGTAGTCCAAGGATTGCACGGATTGTTTTTTAATTCCATAGACCTAGAGCCCCTAAAATCCCTATAATCTGTTGGACGCTAGTATCAGTGATGCTGACAAGAAAGAATAGCTTGACTCTTCCTATGGATTAAAGGCTTGCTCATCAATTGTAACACCTTGATTATAAATGCACCTGAGTTGTATTCATACAAATATTAGGGAGTATTTAATTGATAAGAGTTATTGCTGTTTTAAATAACGAGAAATGACAAAGTTACTACCCATGTTTTTATTGATTTTCCTCGGTTCTTGTTATACCAATAATAATAAACGGATTCGGAAAATTTATGGACTTCCCTTTGGAGTGGTGAAGACCTTACTGGTTGGCATTCTAATTTAGGCACCCCATTCAAGGCGGAAGTTGATAGTCTGGGGAATAAGTTGGAGCCTTATGGAATTGACAATGATCCGCTTGAAGTAATAAATATGGTTGAAACGGATCAAGAAAGTGCTATCTGCATCTCGGGTGTTTCCTGGGGTATAACTAAGCGATGCCAAAAATACAAAGATTAAAGAACTATTGTCGCCGACATTTGAGACTGATGCTTTTATAGATATAAAGAGACGAGAAGTCTGTGAGCTTTTAACTATACGTTATATCTCATTGGAGTTACGACCTCTTGCTATATTTGCAAAATAAACATGTTCTAATGCAATACGTGATCCATACAATAGCATGGCGCGGTCGTTAACGGGTACATCATTCTGGATTATTCATAGATCTATATCCTGGATATTTTCTTCATTTTTTGAGCGTTTCTTTTGATTTAGGCCAATCCATAATCCATCTATACCCCCTATGGAATGCAGTAAGAAATGCATGGCCGTGATCATCCTGGATGTGCTCGGCATAAAATCGCAACCCGTTATGTCTATTCTGGACTCTATAATTCTGAAATATCATATTATTTGTCAGCATATCGCTGGATATCTCTTCACCAAAACCATATAGTCCATCGGACGAACAGATATAAAGTGATTTGTTCGACAAGTCACTGGTTAACGAGTCTGGAAAATTGGAATTAATAATTTGAAAACTTGCATCAGCGGCTATGTATCTGTCGAACATTTCTGGTTTTTGAATTAATGTGTTCATTGTAAAAACGCATCCATGTGAATGCCCAATAATTGTTCGATCAGCGCTGCATCCATAGTTACTCTCAACAAAGGAATAACTTCTGTTTCTACAAATGCTCTAAAAGTGAATCGTTACCACCAGAATTAGTTGGTAACAGATCTCGATTTCTATACTCTTTAGAAGAATTGGCTATGCCTATCAAGATGCTACCTGGCATTCTTGTCGAAATCTCGAAATACTGATGTATGGATCTACAGATATCATATTTGTACTCGGCATCCAAGACATATGTGCTGGTATAGGTAACATTGGTTTGATAGTAGCCTGTGGGTAATCCGATTTTTATTGATCTACTTTCGCCCATAATATCGGATTAAATATAGAGTGTAGTATCCAATGATTGGGAGAAACTATAAAATGATAAGGCTGAGAGAAAAACAGAAATGAGGTATTTTAATGTGCTGTTCATACGGGAATAGATGATTATTTGGTATAAAATGGTGTCTACATCTGGAAGTATTTATAATCACGGCTATATATTTTGGGAAATAATGGAACGTTGAAAGCTAATTGAATTATAGGTAAAATAAGACATAACAAATTGTTACCACATCATAGGCTATTGGCTTCGTTGGGTGCACTTGATTCATTGAACAAGAAATCCCAACCGCACATTTTACATATTCGGTTTTCCACGATCCCAGACTAACTCTTCTAAAACCAAAAGAGTAATATCCTTCCGTTGCATCTGTTAAAGATGAAAACTTATTGAAGGATTAAGGAGTCAAATATGTAAATTATTTTCATTTCCTACAAGGGATTCTGTCTAAAATTTGCTGGAGATAAAGCAACAGAATTAAGTGTTTTATAAGATAGCGAAAAGTTAACATTGTATATAATTCATGCTTGCTTCATAACTTCATTTAAAACTATTATATTTAATATCTGAGCTTAATCCGTAGAAATCATATACGAACCGCTATCAACGAAAGGGCTAAATATTGTATCAATTCACTTTTATAAACCTACTCTTAAAATCACTTGTACTTATAAATCTGGTTGTTCACTTAAACTCGTGCAATAGTTCTTCTGAAAATAGTAATTCAAAATTATCATCTGAGCAACAGGTAACTGCAGAACAAGTTGAAAGACTATTTAGAATTAATTGCGCTAGTTGTCATTTGGATGAAGGTCAAGGCGGAAGCCCCAACATTGAGTCCACTCCGGAAAGTGAGGATCATCAGAAAATGGAAGATTTTGGATGATATTTTTATTTTTCGAACCTCGGTGATGCCTGAGGATCAGGGAGTTGAGAATAATGGAAATATCGCCAAAAGGGCCGTTTCCCGATATTATGACTTTCTGGAGTGGACTCAACATTAGTCATTTAGAGTCAATGACTCCTAGAAGCATCGTTGCCGCACTTGAAAATGGTAAAATGCAAATTCAAGGTGAGTTATTAAGTATAGATGAGAAGATAGCCTTGGCTGAATTTCTTGCAAAAAGAACTTATTCAAAAAGTACAATCGAAAGAAACAGATGTAATGCTCCAGAGCAAATCCTTTCTGAAGTAAAATATTTTGGTTGGGGTGGAAACCTTGCTGGAACTGGATTTATTGATAATTCAATTGCCAAACTTCCTAAAAATGAAGTGGGAGGACTCAAGTTAAAGTGGGCATTTGGCATTGAGGGAGGTACTAATTCAAGAATCAAACCGACTGTGATCAATGATAAAATAATCTTTGGAAGCCAGTTTGGAGAAGTATATTGTACAGATATGGTTTCTGGATGCACGGTTTGGTCGTTCGACGCAGATGCCAATATTCGGGGAGGTATTGCGGTAAGTGACGACATTGAGAGAGGGAAGAGTATATTTTGCGGATTTCACTGGCAACATCTATGCCTTGAGGGCCAATAATGGTGGTTTGATTTGGAAAAAATCGATTAAAAATGAACCAGAAAGTGCTGTGACTGGAACTCCAACCTATTATAACAGCTTACTTTATATACCCATGTCTTCTATGGAAAGCAATACTGCCGTACTACTTTCATACGAATGCAGTAAAAATTCTGGGCAAATTGTAGCACTCAAAGGTTTGTCTGGTAAGGAGGCATGGAGACATCGTATAATTAATGGAAAAGCAACTGAAAAGGGCCTCAATTCTGCGGGAATTAAAAAATATGGCCCTTCGGGATCTGCAATATGGAGTAGCCCAACGATAGATGCAAAAAGAGGGCTACTATATATAGGAACCGGTCAGAATTATTCCAATACACCAACCACCATTTCAGATGCACGGCAAGCTTTAGATTTAATGACTGGAGAGTTAAGATGGAATTATCAGGCCACTTCCAAAGACGTTTTCGTTAGGCTATGCCCAAATCCAGATAATCCAAATTGTGAAGATGCTTCAGGTCCTGATTTGGATTTTGGTATTGCACCAATTTTGGTAACTCGGAATGATGGAAAGGAGGTTTTACTATCAGGCCAAAAGTCGGGAGTAGTTCATTGCCTAAATCCAGATGACGGTCGGCTAATATGGAAAAAAAGGATTGGCCGCGGTGGGGCTATGGGGGGAATTCATTGGGGAATTGCAACAGATGTAAACCGTGTTTTCGTTCCAAATTCTGACATGTTCGAGGTGGGTAGTGATTCTGAATATCCTGCGAGTTCAGGTCTTTATGCTCTAGACTTAATGTCGGGGGAAGTTGAATGGAAATCATCCTCAGACCCAAACGTTTGTGAAAGTAAGCCAGGATGTTACAATTCTTATTCTGCTGCACCTTCTGTAATTCAAGGGGTTGTCTTTGCCGGAAGTCTTGATGGTCATGCAAGAGCCTACGATAGCGATACAGGTGAAGTATTATGGGATTTCGATACATATAGGGAATTCGAGACTATTAATAAAGTAGATGCAAATGGAGGCTCAATTGACGGCCCAGGTCCCGTAATTATAAATGGAATGGTATTTTTTAGCAGTGGTTATTCAATTGCTGGACAGATGCTTGGAAATGTACTACTGGCCTTTTCTGATGAATAAGCAAGAAACTCAAAATGTTGCTAACAAACGATATAGCATATGCTTCTAAGTGGTTACTTGAAAGTCCTTTTCAAGTTCACTATCTTAGATGCTATTAATAAAGTGCCAGAGACACTTACCATATCTGATCGTTAGCCTAAATTAGAAAAAAAAGAAGCTCAATGATAATATTATTTAGAAAAATTAGACAAAAAATGCTTGCTAAAAACCAATTCAGTAAATATCTGATTTACGCAATTGGAGAAATCATTTTAGTCGTTATAGGCATATTAATAGCCATAGCTATTAATAATAAAAATGAACAACGAAAAGAAATAAAACAAGAGCAAATTATTCTCAAGCAACTTAAAGAAGACTACAAAACTAACTTAGAGCAGTTAGAAAATAAGATTGAAATGAGACGGGAGATAATCGCTCAAAGTCAAAACATTTTGGCTGTAGCTTCAAATAATATTACGATTAGTGCCGATTCGCTTTTAATACAATTTGCAACTTTATTTATGGATCCAACATTCGACCCTATTGACATTGATGTGGTAAGTTCAGGAAATATTAAATTTGTAAGAAATACTAGGTTAAAAAAATCTCTTTCTCATTGGACTTCAGATATTAAGGCTTATACAGAATCTGAACAAATTCAACATAACCATTATATTTCCGAGATTATTCCTTTTATGAAACAAGTTGGGATAATGCGTAACGTAAACCACTTGTTTTGGAGTGCTCAAAAACTACGAATGGGTTTTTTAGATAAGGGAATAAATAGCACGGTATTAACCCCTGGAGAGAGCTCCAAAGAAATTAATGTCGAATATGTTATGAAAAACTCCAACCTTGAAGGTCTTGTGACATTTGTCTTCACTTTCTCTCAAGTTTGTAATTTGGAAGCACAAACGCTTAAAAAGAGAATGCATGAAACACTTGAAATATTGGAGGCCGAAATAAAAGAAGAATAACGCAATATCTATAACGAGTATAAAGTCATTGTGGCTAAATGTTACTTTACATACACTCACGTTTTCTATATGCGACAATAGTGGTGAAATTTTAAAAAAGAGAAAAATGCATGACACAAGAACCAATAATTTCAAATTCTGCTTATTGTTTGTTTTAACAATATGTATTAATAGCTGTAATACTATACCGAAAAGATCATCTGGAAAAAGTGCAGGAGAATTACAATTTGACGCTGCAAATAAAGAATTAGTGGAGGCCTTTAAATGGGCGAAAAATAAAGCCTTATCCTATGCTCACGATAATGCGGATCCAGTTGGTCCTTGGTATGAAGCCGCGCTGCCAAATCGGGAGGCTTTTTGTATGCGAGATGTTTCTCATCAAGCAATAGGCGCTGAGATATTAGGACTGAGTAAACATAATTACAACATGTTTCTCAAGTTTGCCCAAAACATTAGCATTGAAAAAGATTATTGTACTTATTGGGAAATAAATCGCTACAATAAACCAGCTCCTGTAGATTACGAAAATGACAAAGATTTTTGGTATAACCTTCCTTCTAACTTTGATGTTACTTTTAATGCGTATCGACTTTACAGATGGACCGGGAATAGGGACTACCTTGAAAATCCGGATTTAGAAAATTTCTATGCATTAAGTTTGAATGAGTATATCCACCACTGGGAGTTAAGTTCAGAGGAAATTCTTCATCGTAATCGTGCAATGCATATAAAGGGAGATCTTGAGAGCAGCCGATTCGGAAACAAAAGAGGAATTCCAACTTACAATGAAGGAGGTAGAGGGGAAACTGTAATCGGAATTGATATGACTGCTTCGATCATTGCTGCTTACAAAGCATATTCTGAAATGCTTAAGCTAAGGGGAGAAGTTACTGAATCAAATAAATACAAAGAGAAAGCAAAACAGGAAGAAGAATTCTTAGACGAATTTTGGTGGGATAACGAAAGGCAAGAATACCGATCCATACTTTATGAGGACGAAACTTTTGATTATTTTATGGTAGGAAGTAATCAAGCATTCTTACATTATTTATTATATTTTGATGCTATTTCAGATCATCAAAATATCAGCGATATAGTAACCAAATATGAAGCAAACTTTCCGCAACTAATAGTTGAATTAAAGTCATATCTACCGATCATATTTTATGAAAATGGTCAATCTGAATTGGCCAATGATATGATCATAAAGCTCTGTAGCGTCGATAATCAAAGAAGAGACTATCCAGAGATTTCGTTTACCGTTATTGAGCACTTGACACGAGGCCTGATGGGTGTAGAAGTAAATGCAAGGTCAAATACCTTTTCAACCTTATCCCGTATAGGAAAAAAGGAAGATTGGGCTGAAATGAATAACATCCCCCTGCTCTCAAACAAGATTACGGTGAAGCATTATGGAATGTCGAAAACCACTGTGACTAATGTAAGTGGTGAATCTATAAAGTGGACTGCACAGTTGTCAGGATCTCATGAGTTTTTATATATTAACGGGAAAAAAACGGTTTGTTCATCAAAAGATAATAATGGTCGCCCATATTCGTACTCAATAATAACGCTAAATAAAGGTGATGAAGTGACCGTTTCCATTAGGTAAAGATTATCTTCCTATATCTTCTCAATGAGCCTAATAAGTGGACTACGAGTAGGGTGAACTTGAAATTCACATGTAGATTTTTACGAGTAGTTTTTCTGTATTTTGAACTTTGGAAGGAGACATAAAAACTTGGCATTGGAAGGAATGTAAAAATGAGTATGCTATAGGATTATATTGCTATGCATGCACGAAAGCAACTTCAACCAGAGATCATAGACCTGAAGATGGGGTGTTACCCATTAAAAATTGGATATATAATAAAATCAAATAATCATATGACGTTACTTTCAATAAACATACTTCGATTAAAAAAACCGCTGATGAAGTTTGGGTTCTTAGGGGTAGTGATGATTTTTTTCGGGTGCAGCACGCCACCCAAAAAGGAAAAATCCAATACCGTAAAGATACCTATTACAGGGAGTTATGAGGACGACGTTAATTTCCTCAAACGGCACACTGAAATTATAGAACTCGTAGATTCGGATAGTAAATCGCGCATAGCGTTATCACCAGCACTTCAAGGTCGTGTGATGACCAGCAGTTCGTCGGGAAAGGGAGGGCGCAGCTATGGTTGGATCAATAGAGAACTATTTGAGTCTAATGATACCCTTGAACATATCAATGTGTATGGAGGTGAAGAACGATTTTGGCTGGGACCAGAAGGGGGGCAGTATTCTATTTTTTTTAAAAATGGTAATGCATTTACGTTAGAAAATTGGCAAACCCCAAGATTGATAGATCTTGATCGATTCGAAGTTCAAAGCACGGAATCAAATAAGGTCGTATTTGCCAAACAGGCTTCCCTAATTAACTATTCGGGATTTCGGTTTGACATTGGAATAGAACGAGAAATTGCTTTACGTTCAAGAAAGGAAATTATTGATGACTTTGATATCAATGATCTTAAAGGTGTAAATGCGATAGCTTATCGTACCATAAATGTGTTAACAAACACTAGTGATCTTGATTGGAAAAAGGAAACCGGATTGTTATCCATATGGCTATTGGGTATGTTCAATCATTCTCCTACTGCCACAATTGTGATTCCTTATATTACAGGTGCTGAATCGGATCTTGGGATAACGGTAAATGATACATACTTTGGGAAAGTACCTTCTGAACGTCTGACAGTTAAGGATAAGGTGATATTCTTCAAAGGGGATGGCGAATACCGAAGTAAAATTGGACTTTCTCCAATGAGAGCCAAAGATATTATGGGCTCCTATGATGCTACAAATGGTATTCTGACCATTGTAAAATATAACAAACCAGTTGGTGTTACCGATTATGTCAATTCAATGTGGGAGATGCAGGATAAGCCGTATTCAGGGGATGCAGTGAATTCATATAATGATGGATCGCCCTCTCCTGGGAAGAAGCCACTCGGTCCTTTCTATGAGTTGGAAACCTCGTCACCCGCGTTGGCATTAAAAGCAGGGGAGCACGGAACTCATATTCAGACTACCTGCCATTTTGAAGGAGATAAGGATAAACTCAACTCCATTGCAGAAAAGCTATTGGGTGTTTCGATTATAGAAATAGGAGGTGTGTTTAAATAGATAGGAAACAAAAGACACAACGTAAAGTAATTAGCAATGAAAAGAGCGTTTATTGGTTTTTGTAGTTTGACATGGAAATGACAGGTAGCGGGCTATATATTCTTAAATCACTTCTTATACCAAACGTTAGAGCAAATGCATGCAGAACTCAAAATGAGAAAATTTTGATATTAACATTTATTAAGAAAAATAGAGGTAACTCATGAAATCGATGAAGTATTTAATATTACTATTTGGGATAATCTTATTTTCCTGTAGTCAGGAAAAAGAGTACAATGTACTTTTTATTATATCGGATGATTTAACTGCTACAGCAGTATCTTCTTATGGTAATACAGCTTGTAACACTCCTAATATTGACAAACTGGCCTCAGAAGGCGTACGATATACAAAAGCATATTGTCAGTATCCTGTATGTGGACCATCACGTGCTTCTTTTATGAGTGGATATTACCCACATGCCACAACCACTTTTGGATATGTAAGTGGACGTGAAAATATAGGTGATGAAAATAAAACATGGTCTCAGCTTTTTAAAGAAGCGGGATACTACACTGCCAGAGTGAGTAAAATTTTCCACATGGGGATTCCAATTGACATTGAAAAAGGAAGTGATGGAACAGATGATCCCGCCTCTTGGAATGAAAAGTATAATAGTAAAGCACCGGAATGGCAAACAGAAGGAGAGGCTGAACTTGTACAAGGAAACCCTGATGGGGAGATAGAAAGAAAAGGCGGTAATGTTATGACAATCGTTAAAGCTGATGGAGATGATTTGGTACATGCTGATGGACAAACAGCTGAAAAAGCCTGTGAGTTAATAAGAAAGCATAAAAACGAAAACTTCTTTCTCGCTGTCGGTATGGTACGTCCTCATGTACCTTTTGTCGCACCTAAATCATATTTCGACCCGTATCCATTTGCGAATATTATACTCCCTGAAAAAGTAGATGGTGACTGGGACGATATACCCGAAAAAGGAATTAACTATGTCACAAGTGTAAATGGACAAATGAGTATTGAACAGCAGCAAAAAGCGGTCGCTGCCTATTATGCTTCAGTTTCCTTTATGGATGCACAAGTAGGAAAAGTGTTGGAAACATTGAAGGAGGAAGGACTTGAAGACAATACGATTGTAATATTTACATCAGACCATGGATTTCATCTTGGTGAACATGATTTTTGGATGAAAGTAAGCCTGCACGAAGAATCGGCAAGGGTTCCGTTAATAATTAAAGTTCCAGGTAAAGAACCCGCTGTTTGTAATTCATTTGTCGAACTTATAGATATGTATCCAACTGTTGCAGAACTAGCAGGATTAAAATATTCTGACCATATTCAAGGAAAGAGTCTTGTAAAGACACTCGACGATCCAAAACATAAAGTTAGAGATATGGCCTTTAGCGTATCACAAGGAGGAAGAACTTTTTTACTTAGAACTGTTAAATGGGCTTATATTCAATACGATGAAGATGCAAAATCAGGTGTCGAACTTTTTGATATGAAAAATGACCCGAAGCAATATGTCAACTTAGCGTACGATCCAGAATACTCAAAAATTGTTGATGAATTTCAGCAAAAACTTAGAATCAAATTGGATGGAATTAGAAAGAATAACTTAGGAATTGTGTATAGTGAAAAGTAAATATTCAGATGATTAATACACATGACTCTAACATTTTGTATAGAAGTGATTTAGGATTTGGACTGATTGTCGAGAACCTGCCTACCTGCTTGCCGGAAGTATGGCTGTCAATGAATTGTTCGTAGTCATCTTGGTTAACCCTTATATCCCCTCTTATTGTAATTCCGAATGAAATTAGTAATTTGAAGTTTTGTTCTCGAACCATATTTATTACTGTGTTAAAGGTGAGAACTATAAAGTTCGGTTCTATTAGTACAATTTTCAGTTAGGAGCAACCATTAAATAATTGCATTTTCAAGAAGCTACTGGGTAGAACAGAAATAAGAAGTAACAAATGCGCAACATTGAACATTACATATCCCTTCCTTAGGTCGGTCTCTGGATGTTCTTTGACGCTGTCAACCATTAAGTGATAGAAAGAAATAGGTTACAGTAGTAAAGGGACTTTGTTTGTAGATTTTGAATTACCGACAAGATTGTAAAAAAGAATACGCCTTCACCTTCTATGCCCTATCTACTGGAGTTTATTATGTTTTATACAGGACGAAGATCAGCATTTATCGAAATAAATTCTAAAGCAATACTTCAAGAGAATAGCTTAATCGTCAGTTCTTAAGAAGTATCTTCATCATATTATTCACTAAACTATATCAATCATGGATAACATTAACTGGCTTTCAATGTTTTTGGCAACTGTAGCTCCAATGTTCATTGGATTCTTTTATTATCATAAAGCCGTATTCGGTAATGCCTGGATGGATTCGATTGGTATTGCGGATGAAAAGGCAAAAATGGCGAATGTGGTAGTAACTTTTGCAATAAATAGAAAGACTAGCTGAGAACAATGTGGAGATTTCAATACTTGCTTTCGCATCGCACTGCGTTACCACTAACGTTATGATCCTTAAAAGACAAAAAATGAATCAATCTACTTTATATATTTTAATCTACTTTTTTATTGGAATTAATAGTCTTAAATCTCAAACAAACGACCAAATTGTAATAGGTAATAAATATTCTATTCAATCTGAAGTGCTATCTGAAAAAAGAAAATACTGGATAAGTATTCCTGAATCATATGATGGTAAATTCAATTCATCTAAGAAATATCCCTTACTAATATTACTGGATGGTCACGTTCACTTTAATTCAGCTTCTGGAGTAGTTCAATTTATGAGTACTGGAAATACTGACAAAAGGGAAATTCCAGAAATGATTGTGGTCGCAATTATGAATGTGGACCGCGAAAGGGACTTTACTCCAGATAAAGTAATTACTAGACGGGAAAACAATTCTGGAGGAGGAGATGATTTTTTAAACTTCCTTGAAAACGAATTAATTCCTAAGTTAGATAAGGAATATAGGACTATGCCATATCGAATATTAGTTGGGCACTCATTAGGCGGACTGCTTACGACTCATGCTTATATGAAGGACAATACTGTTTTTAATTCGTTTATCTCAATTGATCCAAGCTTCGGTACTTGGGATGATAAAGTCATGGATGACAAAATTCAAAATATCAATGAAAGTATATTTGAACGTTCTATATATTTGGCAACTGCGAATTGGGGTAAAAGAAATTTAAGAAATAGAGATCGACATATTCGATTCTTCGAAGCTATAAATGATAAATGTAAAGGAACGTTTAATGGTGAAATAGAATATTTCGAAAACAAAAACCATAGTTCAGTGCCCTTACCAGCATTTTATAATGGGTTGTCTTATATTTTTAGAGGTTATAATTATTCGTATCAAGATACAACTAATCGTCATAACTTAGTTCAATATTATGAGGATTTATCTAACCGTCTTTCGTTTGATTTTTTGCCACCGGAAGAATTGGTAAATAGAATAGGGTATAGGTTTTTGCGTAGTAGTAATAATGAAAATAAACTGAAAGCCATAGAATTATTCTTACTGAATTCGGTGAATTATCCAACATCTTATAATGCATTTGATAGCTTAGGAGAAGCTCAATTAGAATTAGGGAATGAGGAGGATGCAATTGTCAGTTTTAAAAAATCATTGGTATTAAATCCTGAGAATATTAATGCAAAAAATGTAATTGATAAATTAAAGAAAGAATAATACCTTGGGTTACACCAGTTGAGGACAGTATATCTCTCCCTGTGGTTGAGAGGCCATGCCTACCATCACCTGTTACATTCAAATAAAATAGAATAAATGAAATATTGTGGAATAGAATTGAAATCCAATGAAGCAAGGATTGTTAGTGTTGAATCTAACGACAATGAATATGATTTCATAGGATCTGAAACAAAAAAGATTAAGTTAAATGATTCAAAGTCACAAGAGGCTGCTATGTCTTTTAAGGAATCTTTCGATAAATTTTTTAAAAGCAATAATTTTGATAAGGTTGGAATTAAAGAACGAGGAAGAAAAGGGAAGTTTGCAGGTGGAGCTGATTCCTTTAAAATGGAAGGAATACTCCAGACATTAAACTATCCAATTGAGATAATTCACACGAATACAATCAAGGCTAGAATAAAAGGGAAAGTACTCAAGACTGAGGGCTTAAATAATTATCAAGAAGAAGCATTAAAAATTGCTGTAAGTTTTATTTGACTGTAGATTCGTGACTGCAAAACTGTCTACCTTTTATTAGAAAGTTTGTTTGTAGAATTTGACGCAGTAACTGAAATTTATTAATTACCCTTTTGTAAGGGTAGACAGCATTGAATTTTTTATCCATTTCTTGAGTTAAAAGAACTAATTGAGAATCGAAAATTAAATCAATCGAGAACATATCATGACTATGCCATAGCTGCTTATCGGATAGTTCCGTAAGTTAAAATCGGGTGATAATCAGTACAAAATTCTAACGATTTAACTTCCACCCACCATCATATCCGGAATCCATCTTCCGCACTAACAGCATCCAAAACTAACCCACAGGATCCCCACCTTAAACGAAAACAAATTTCAAAAGACTTACTGAGATACTCATCCAAAACGTTGGCGCAATTACCTTTCTAACAAGATTCTCTACCTCTTCCTATTTTTCTCAATGTTCCAAAGAGGAATTTAATATAACTCTGTCGGAATTCACAGATTAAACCTAATGCTTTCTGAAATTTTACAGTGATGTGGGTTTTGTAATACTAAATGTGCCGGAAATTTTATCATAATCGTCGGTTTCGTTATACAATTACTTAGGATGTGAGTGTAAATTTATTTCAATAATAAGGCATATTCTTTTAGCCTTAACTAACGCCCGAGACCAACAAACGAAACCGCTACTCCCTTTTAGATGCCTAAATAAGCTCGAATTTCAATCTTTCCCAATATCGTTGAAAAAATAACTCCTTGCATTTTTAAACTTTTTATGCGATACAGATATGCGGCCTTCCATTATTTGAACCGTAACATCGGCCACTTTTCTATTTTGGTAAGACTCTACCGAGGGCATGATTTTATTGGCTGAAAATGCAGAGGGAAAATTTGTTTTTGTAAACACTGATGAAGATGGCGTTTGCAATAGGGGAACGATAAATTAATATAGACCCAAGCACTTTCCATTTTTTTGCGTATTTTTTCTAACAAATTAAAAATCGTCATATGAAGAATGTTGATAAAAACAATAGAAGGGGCTTTATCAAAAACTCCCTTAAGGCAGGAGCTGGTGTAACACTTCTGCATACTAATATGGCGCGGGGGAGTGAATCAAAGAAAAAAGAGCACTTCATTGTACAAAAAATAGCTAACCCCAAAAAAGTAGTAATCGGTGGAGGCGGAATCGCAGGGCTTTGCGTTGCATACGAATTAATGAAACTTGGTCACGATGTTACTGTGCTTGAGGCTTCTGGCAGGCATGGAGGGCACGTTTATACGCTACAAGATGAACTTTCAGACGGACTTTATGGAGATGGTGGCCAAGAACATATTACCAAACCTGGATATGAAAGATACTGGCAGTACATCGAAGAATTCGGTTTGACTGCTATAAAATACGAGCGGAGAAAAAGTTTATCGAGAAGTATCAACGGCACCTTTTATACCCAGGAAGAACTTAATGACGTTGCTCTTTTGCAAAAAATGGGCTTCAACAAAAAAGAAGTTGATTTTTTGTCTACTCATCCTTGGGGAGAATTGAAGTCATTATACACAAAACCATATTTAGACAAATTCAAAGACGAATATCAACCCTTCGGAGTAGGTTATGATGACTGGGACGACATTCCTATGGTAGATATCTATAAAAAGGAAGGTGCTTCTGAAACCGCTTTGGGCTATTTGGGCGGAAAAAATTCCTCGGCACTATATGAGTTATGGTATTCGGCCATTCTAAAGTTTCGGGGTGTAGCAGAATTTCCAACCGGAATTTATAGGCTTAAGGGTGGAAACCAAATGCTTCCAAATGCTTTTGCAAAAAGATTAGGGCCAAGGGTATGGTTGAACTGCAAAATTGCATCCATAGAGAACAATGAAAATAACGTGGTGGTAACTTATTCAGAGAACAAGGAAGCCAAAAAAATCACTGCAGATTATTTTGTGAACTGTATTCCCCCCCCGGCATTCATGAAAATCCCAGTTAAACCTTCGCTAAGTTCCGAAAAACAATATGCGTATGAAAACGTCAGCTATGATTCGTATCAGCGATTCGTTTTTCAAGCAAGCTCGAAATTTTGGCTTGATGATGGCCTGAATATTAATATGAACCTTGAGCATTCTGATTTGTGGGCAGTTTGGCATTCTGCAGATGAGGTCGATACCCATCGGGTTATTGTTTTAGGTACAGGGCCAGGCGGTATTTCTCCGCAACGAGCACTAGCTGCCTTTCGTGAAGTTTACCCTGGTAAGGATACCATTGAACTCGCCTTAGGAAGGGATTGGACCAAGCAAAAATATGCCCCTACATGCGAGAGATTGGCTTTTCCAATTGGCGAGCTCAAAAAATTCTGGCCTGTTCTAATCACGTCTGAAGGTCGCATTCATTTTTCTGGCGCTTATGCCGATAATTTAAATTGGGGTACTGAAGCGGCGACTAGATCTGGCAACCGTGTAGCTCGAGAAATTGACCAGGCTTAGATGCTTCTTTTATGCGAAACAAGCTGCTCTTCATACTTCTATTTTTCTGCGCTACCCTGATTTTTTCGTTTCAGTCTATTCAGGAAAATACTAGCCCAAAGGTAAATATCATATCCCCTACACTAAATGTCAAATTGGAATGGAATTCCGTAGTACCCTATCGAATTACTATTGTAGATCAAGAAGATGGAAATTCAGAATACAATGAAATCAATAGTAACGAAGTTATTATGAGCGTAACTTACTTTTCTGATTCTTCGAAAGTTAAAAAGTACATCCTTGAAACCGTCTCAACAAGATCGGACGTACTTTCAACAATGGCTTCCTCAAACTGTTTCACTTGCCATAAAGCAAAAGATAAGTTGATCGGACCTTCATTTGAAGAGATTGTAAATCGGTACAAGCCGACCCTCGAAAATAAAGCATATTTGACTCAAAAAATAATCATGGGTTCTAGCGGTGTTTGGAGTGATGCAATTATGCCTGCCCTACCCGAATTGGAAACCGATAAAATCTCACAAATTTTAGATTGGATATTTAAAAACGCTCAGGATCCAAATTATACTTTTTACGTTGGAACGGAGGGTGCTTTCAAGACCACAAAACGGGCAACGGATAACCACAAAAAGGCTGTTTATGTTTTACATGCCCAATATACCGACCACGGTCTAAACGATTCCCAGAGTAAATCAAAAAAAGGAAAACATACACTTAGACTGAATGTTGAATAACAAGTTAGCCGACCACTCTAGTTTCGATCAATGAATTTTCTTGCACTTCAACCTTTTCCAATTCCATTGAAAAATCGGCTCCTTGCATTTTTAAACTTTGGATACGATACAGATACGCGGCACCTTCCATTATTTGAATAGCCACATCAGCTACTTTTCTATTTTCGTAATGTTCGAGGTGACTGTCTTTTACCCAGTCATTGAATGCCCCCATAGAAGGTCCACACCAGATTTGATAATCCAACGCTCGATCTGGAGTTCCTGCATTTGCCCAGTTAGAAGATAACCCCAGGTACCATCTGAATATTAAAGCCATTTTTCGTTTTGGATTATTTTGCGCTCGCTCGATCTGTTCTGGATCTCTTTGTTGGAAAAATTCAATACAAGATTGCCAGATCTCCTCCAGTGGTTTTCTAAATACTTTTTGTTCCAGATCTTGTCTCTCAGCGATAGGAATATCATCAATTGATTGATACATTTGATAATACTTGTATAATTTTTTAGCCCTTGGACCGAACAGGGTGCCTCGTTTTAAAACTTGTAAATCAACACCCATCTCAAACATATCAGATGCAGGAGCACCCATCACATCAGTTGATTCTACCGTCTGAAGCAACTTTCGGACGTGATCGGATGTACCTGCTTCAATACAAGCTTGATTTACACTGCCGGTTACCACATAGGCTGCACCCATCATGAAGGCTGCCAAGGCAGAGGCTGGGGTAGAGATACCACCAGCGGCTCCGATTCTAATCTTGGTTTTGAAAGAATGTTGCTTTTCCATCTCATCTCTCAGTTGGATAATAATCGGTAGTAGGGCAACCAAAGGACGATTATCCGTATGCCCACCAGAGTCCGCTTCAACGGTAATATCATCCGCCATCGGAACCCACTTGGCTAACTCCGCTTGCTCAGGTGTAATCTTTCCCTTAGCAAGTAATGATTTCACAAATTCTTCTGGTGGTGCTTTCATGAATGGCATCGCTACTTCCTTTCTGGAGATTTTAGCAATCACCTTGTTCCCGATGATGATGTTATTCTCTGTATCTCGACTAAGCCCTGCGACTCTATAGTAAACAATGTTTTCTGTCAAGGCTAAAAAGGCAGAGGCTTCCACGACGGTCACTCCTTTTTCTAAAAACAACCCAACGGCAGCAGCTTCCAAAACTGGTTCGGAAGGGGAGTGGATTAGATTAACCGCGTAAGTTTGATAGGGTAGGTGGACCTGGATTTTATTGATGGACTCAACAATTTTTTCAGGTATTTGACCCGCAGCGCCATAGGAAGCCAAGAGATTTGCTTGACCTATAGCAATGACTAAATTTGCGGAAGCGATCCCATTAGCCATAGCTCCCGTTTTATAGGCGTACTTCAATTTATAATCTGCTCGAAAAGTTGAATCGCCCAATTGCTCGGCTGTCATCGGGCTTGTCATTGCCAATACTTGCAATCCTCTTCCTTCAGACACCAAGGCTCCAGTGTTGCTCACACCGATCCGCCCATTGAAATCCTTCATTATATAACAGGGCTTATTCGTCTGTAGTAATTTTTCTCTAACTCCGTCTACATCGAAAACAATTTCTCGGGGCGAGCCTTGCCAGAATATTTGTTGTGGTGTTCCACTGAAATTTATACTCACGTTCTTCTTTTTCTTTTTCTTATTATTATTTAATACTAAGCTTCTTCAATTCCCAATGCTACATCTGTGACCTGATATATTCTCACTTTATCATTCCACAAAAATGCTTCGGCAATGATGACTAATTGCGCACCTCTTTTTTCTATTGTTTTAATGTGTACTTCCAAATGCATTTCCCTCACAGGAAGTAGTATTTGTCCGCGATACTTCCAGACCGTCTTATGGTTAGGAAGCTGTACGAATTTTGGTGAGACGAATTCTTTCCCTAAGTCCTGCTGTAATGCAAATACCTGCATGGCCTGTAAGATGGATTCAACACCAAGTGATCCAGGCATGACCGGATCTTGATAGAAATGACAAGTGAAAAACCAATCGTATGTTTTGACAAATTTGGTTGCATGGATATAGCCTTTTGCAAATTGCCCTTTGTCTTTTGCAATAATTAATTCATGTAACATATTCAATTGATCAGAAGCCAATCGATAATGCGGTTTGGATGCTGGCGCTTTAAATAACTTCATCTTTCCATATAGAGAGTCCAACTTGATTCTCATGTAATCCGTCGCTTGCAATTGCTCCGTAACAGACCAAGCTGGAATTTCTGCTCCTTTATCCAATCCCGCCTGAGCGGCTAATGCTTCAGTAGTAAAAAATCCAAAAGAAGAATTTCCTTTATAAAAGAGATGACCATCAATAGACAACTCAAAAGTATATCGTTGCAAGATCGTTTCACCATATGCAATAGATGAAATCAATACTGATTTGTTGGTAATTGTTTTTCCTCTGAAATCAGTCCCCGTAGGAAGCTCGAAGGTTTCTCCGTCTCCATCCAAATTCCTGAGATATAAATCCTTATCTGGAAACTGTAATGTGCTACCCATGTAAGCGCCCAGTAATCCACAAGGTTGCAATGCGATCTCCATCAACAAGGAATAAGGCATTGTTGTATTGGAGTTTTGCTCATAATACCATGCATCTTCAGGAACATCATATTCTGCAATGATCGGAACATCTTTGGAGAAGTCTCCTTTGCTTCCATCTACACTCAATATTCTTGAAATAACTTGAAGATCAGTATTGGGTTGTCTTGACATTTTACGGCCCTTATAAATCGCAAAGTCAGGACCAAAGCATTCCGTCATATCTCCCAATGCAAAAGTGGTGATGTCCTTTTCATTCATCAGGGCACCTGCTGAGCGGGGGGCGATTTTTACACCGACTGTTGGATCAAGGTATTTTGGATTATCTTTTTCACGTAATTGCAGTCCAAGATTCTCGAAGTGGACAGTGATGATTCCGTCTGAGATGATTTCTAAATCACCAATCATGTATGGATCAGGAAATAGACCTATTTCTTTAATCTCAAGTTTGTATATAAGCTTGGTGTCAGCGGTAGGTGTTACTTGTTTGCGACAACGTACTTTTTGTCCCAAGCCGAATATAGGTTGGAAGCGCGCATCTTTCGTCATGCGTTGGAGTCCCAACATCATCATGAAGAAGCGTAGAAGGTTTCCACCTCCCTCTGCTTGCAGCGAACCTGCCAGTACCTCATCGTCTCTAAAATGACAAGGGAAATACCAGTCATCTGGATGCAAATCTTTCTCAGCAACGATGTATCCTAATCCATAAGAACCTCCGCTGATATCTACAGAGGTAATGCGATCGAGCATGAGAATCTTCTCAGGTGGAATTCTTAAGGATGGATTGCGACCATTGGAAAAATAGGAGATGTCACCAAAACATTTTTCAATATCTCCATCGATTAAATGTTGTAAATCTTGTTTTGAGAAGGAAGTTTTTTGGGTATTTAATAGCGGTGTGAAATTTTTTCTTTCCGCATTTTTTCTTTCCTCAATTTCCTTATTAGCATAAACCACTCCAGCGCCATCAACTAACTGATCATCTGCAAAGAATCCAGCACATCCGCCATCCATTTTCAATACCAAGCGATCTTGGACATAGCATAAATAGCTAAAGAAGAATAACAGATTATCTCCGTTACGTACAAATGAATTGATGGAGATATCATAGCGTAAGGTTTGTCCTTCATAAGGCAGGTCGTCCATAAATGTCAAGGTGCAATCCAACAATCGATAAACGAGATTCCCTTTGTTTGTTAAATCAATCCCTAAATAGGAAATGAGTAGCAAATCACATTGGCCAGACTCTACACAAACGGCAGAAGGGATTTGTCGATCGGTCGAGTACCAAGCGTTGTATGGAATGTCATATTCGGTGGTCATGCTTGATGGCTTATATTCTCCAAGCTTCGCATACATTTTCGTCACACGGCTCACCAATAAATAAGGATACATGGGTAACATCACTCGACGACGGTATGTATCTATAATCGCATACTCCAGTCCAAATACATTGGCAATCTTTCCTGTTGCAAATTCCTCTAAGTCGGCTTGTGAAAAGACTATTTCTTTCCCTTCAAATTGTTCGCCTGATTCAAAATTCTGAAGTCTTAAACCGTTCTCTCCGACTGCTTTTGGAGTAGCAACAATAGCTACTTCATTTTCTATAGTAGATGTATCCATAATTGACCTTCTTTTTTCAAGGATATTAAAATTTGTGGTAATTAATTGCTTGGTATTATAAACTGGTGTTGCATAATCAGTGGCGATACTAAATTCTTGTGACTCGTGATCTACCAAAACCAATTCTTTTTTTGCGTCCAGTTTTTTCTTTTCAATATTTCTCACTGAGCTGAACCGCGCTCGCACTTTTTTATCTTCAAAGAATTCAGTCATAGGCGTTCCACCAGGAATGATCTTCTTCATGAACTGGCGTTGCTTTGTAGACTCCTCCACTTTTGGAAATAGCAAGGACAGATCTAAATCAACACCGTGGCTTGTCAGTTGTGCCAGTAAGTTGACAAGATTATTAATGTCAGACTTTCCTTTTTGATCCATGGCAACGGCATGATGCGCCTTGCCCTTTAGATTAGTAGCAATCCAATTGGTACAAGTTGCATTGGCGCCTACTTCAATAAAAATTCGAGCACCTGTCTCATAGACGGTTTGGATGGTTTGTGGAAAATTTACTTTTTGAACACAAACGGCCACTGAATTTTCAGCAATTTCCTGACTGCTTAGCTTTATTTTCTTTTGAGTAATACTTGAGTAAAAATCAATAGGTGGCTGGTCAACAATATCAAAATGATGCATATCCAGTAAACCTTCTTTTTCTGCAATACAGAAATCATGGTGGATCACATTTTGGAATGGAATAGGAATAGAATGACATTTTAACTCATTCGCTATTTGCAGACACCTTTCTTTATCGCCGGAAATAATCACTTCCTCATCCGTATTAATGAAGGTCAAGTACACTTTTTCTTTCCCTTCTATTATCGCTTCCACATTTTTTAATGGAGCCAGTAGAATAAGACTTATCCATATCTCTTTGGCAACTTCGCTACTTACTCCCCAGTGCTCAGCAAGTAGTTCTAAGTCTCCAGCATATCGGTTTTTGAAAATCGGAGACTTTCTAAATTTCTTCGCTCCATTAGGATGCCACACACCTAAGGAATACCACATGCTACTACATTCTCCCATACTATAGCCAACGGCCATGTCCGGATTTACTTTGAAGTAGTCACGTAAGATATCTGTGAATATGGCCGAATAGAAAACACCCGCCGACATCATCGCTATTGAATTGTTATAAATATTGGGAGCGGCTTCGCTGGCACTTTTTAATTTTGGATAGAGATAATCTCCATTGATAAGGTGATCCAGATCTCCAACTAAATTTTCATAACGAGTCATTAATTCAGGGAAGAGCTGAAAACTATCTTTCCCCAAACCTGTATAGGCAGTAGCAGAACCAGGATAGACAAAAGCCACTTTCCCTTCATGTCCTAATGGGCTAGGGGTGAAGTAAGATCCACTTGGTGTTTTTAATGCTCTATTATGCTGAAAAGAAGCAGCCAATTGATTCTGAAAAAATTGAATCTCTTTGAGTAAGTCTAATTTGTTATTAGAAATTAGTACGATTACATACTTAGATTTTTGGCTATTAAATGCTGAATGAAACTGTTGTGCTATAGTGCTAAGTTCAGGATCAAGTTCCAGTCTTTCTCCTAATTTCTGTAACTCATCTAATAGGGTTTCGATATCGTCACCAGCGAGTATAAATAATGCTGGCGCTTGCTTTTGTATAAATGAATATTGATCGTTCTTTTCTGACCGTACGCTGGATAGTTGAATCTGAATATCTCCAATACCATTGATGGCTGCCTTCCTTTCTGATTGACCGTTTGGTAATATCCAAGGTCTGGATTTGGCTGGGAAATAATAAGAAGTATTTAGGAAATCCTCATTCCGAGGAGCTTTCCAATTTGGAATACCTGGAATGAAACGATGATGCATACATAAGGAAGTTTTTATCAAGCTCGCCATTCCTGAGGCTGCGAAGGTGTGCCCGATGTTTGCCTTGACCGTTCCTAAGGCGATTGATTGGCCGGATTTATTCTGTAGTAATGCTTCTTGCTCGTATTGATCTTGAGCTGAAATTCCTGTTGCGGATAATTCTATGTAGTCAATAGACGCTTGCGTATTTCCTTTACCGATACCATCGATTACGGTATATACTTTTTCATTCTTTCCTTCTATGTTTCTTTTTAGCACAACCGCACCAGCCCCTTCTCCAATCATCCAACCATCATTCGATAGATTAAGCGAACAAGATGGCTTCGCGTTAGTGTTCGTTGGATGATCCTTCTGTCTTAAGAGTACATTTTCAACGCCGCCGGAGAAATCTACAGCACCCACAACGACAGCATCTACCTCACCTAAGGATAACATGTTCTGCGCAATCTCTAAGGCTTTAAACACAGAGTTCTCACCACAAGAAACAGTAAAAGAGGCTCCAGAAAAATCCCATAAGGCACTAATTCTGCTTGCCATAAGGTTGCCTATAAAGCTTGTAAATTCACTCGGCGCGGTTTTGCCTTCCCGATCGTAAATTCCCTTTTTTACCAACTTAATTAATTCCAAGGTTGATGCTTCATCCAACTGTAGGTCTGTATTTTCTAACGCATCTTTTATCTGCCACTCTACATCCCATCTCGCCAAACATTGGTGAATGGCCAACTCTGTTTCCATCGCAACCAAGACCGCTACATTTGAGTGCTCTTTTAAGCCTGCATCTTTGATTGCATTGTCCGTTACTTTCAGAAGCAATGCTTGTTGTGGATGCAGTTTTTCTGCTTCCTTGGGCTGGATTTTATATCGTAATAGATCAATCTCAAACTCATCAATGTAAGCGCCTTTTGGGGCGGTTCCATTTTCGAAGCCATACTTTTTCATCAACGCGGCATTGTCTTCGGTTCCTTTCCATCTATTTTTTGGAAGAGAATGGAATTGTTGCTGCCCATTATATATGGTATGATAGAAAGATTCTAAATTTTTACAATTTCCGAAATGAGCATCCATTCCCACGACTGCCATCGATTGTAATGGCACGTAGCTTTTGGATTGTGGATTCTTATTTTCTTGACCCAAGTAATTTTGAACCACCATGTGTGCATTGGTGCCACCAAAACCAAAGGAATTAATACCGGCCTGCTTTATCTTGTCTTTCCATGGCTTATGACTCACAATCATACCCTCGCTACCTTTCCAGTTACTATCTGCTTTGATTGGATTCGTCAAGTTGATGTTGGGTGGAATCACCTCATGTTGCATGGCCAACAAGACTTTTAGCAGTCCTGTCATTCCTGCAGCAGTTAATAAATGCCCCATGTTAGACTTTACAGAACCAAGCAGCGGGCAAGTATCATGTTTTGAAAAGTAGGTGGCTATAGAGTTCAACTCCGTGATGTCTCCCAGTGGAGTCCCTGTTGCATGACACTCTATATAGGACGTTTGGGTCGGCGAAATATCATTATTAGCATAGGTTCTTTCAAAGGCTAAATTTTGTCCTTTGGGATTAGGACTCAATAGGAACTTTCCACGGCCGTCATTAGATAAACCAATACCACCGATCACTCCGATTATATGATCTCCATCTCTCTCCGCATCATCCAATCTTTTCAATAATACCATTCCCGCTCCTTCAGACGAAACTAATCCTGCGGAGTCTTTATCAAAGGGAACGAATTTTTGATCCATAGGTGAGTACGCATGGAATATTGAGAATCCCATATGGATAAATAATTGATCAGAGGCACTCACCGCACCTGCCAGCATCATATCTGCTTTGCCAATGAGTAATTCATCGCAAGCCATTTTAATCGCATATAACGAGGTCGCACAGGCCGCATCCAAAGCGTAATGTGTTTTTCCAAGCGCTAAGGCTTCGCTCACCATCTCGGATGGCGTATATTCAAGTATCTTATTTTGTGGAGATTCCTGCTGGTGATCTTTTAATTTAAATGCTGGTGATTTTAATAGTTTTTGAATATTGGATTCCAGTGACCGATTATAAATGTCAGCGATCAATTGATGAGAAGAGCTTGTCGGGAATGATAGATTACCGAGAATTAATCCGCAATTCTTGAGCCGATCCATGTCTTGAAAATAGCCACCGTCAATTAGTGCTTCCTTAGCCGTGTATAATGACCATTGATACAGTTTATCTTGCTTTTGTAAATATTCTGCTGACAGTTCGAAGCCTGTTGGGTCAAATTGGAAATCTCGAATATAGCCACCACGGGTAGAATAGCATCGATCTTCAATCCCTTTCTCTGGATGGAATATCGATTCAGGATCCACTCCGAAATCTTGCTGCGTTGCACGACTGGTAAGGTCTCTCTCAGACATCAGGTTCTCCCAAAATTCCTGCGGAGTCGAAGCTCCTGGAAAAAGGGCAGATGTTCCTATGATGGCAATTTTGGTCATATTAATTTATGAGGCTATTTGTATTTTTTTGTTGTAGGATTGTTGTGAATGCTACCATACTAATTGTTTAGAAATTGTTACGGTTGCTCCCCTTGTTTTGATATATACATTTCCTTCTTCATCATAGACGGTACATTCAGCAACCAGTTTTAATTCATTAGCTTCTTGCACAGAAACATTCACAAATAACTTTTTCCCAAATGGTACTGGTCTATACAGAGTGGCACTGTCAGTCTGCAATGGAAGGCTATTTGCACCATCAAAATTTTTCTGAACCCAAACCAACATTCCTTGATATTGAATGTCTGCAAAAAAGGTATTGATACTATTGACAGGAAACTGTCCTTGATCAGACAGCGGCACTTCGGGAGCTATACAAGAAAGCACTATTTGCTTGTCCGTACAATCCAGAATTTCTTGGATACCTTGAAAATGGGCACCATGAAAAAGGGAACCATCCTGATATAAAATTTGCCCATCGGTTGGCTGATATGTTCTACTTATCTGATGAGTAAATTTAGGCGATGTTGGAAATGATTTCTTATTCAATATCGTGACCGTCGCTCGATAGTGATTGGTGGGCAATTTTCTTTCTTCACTCAACACTGTTGTTTCGAAAACAATTTTTTCATTACCTTTTTCAAGTTCTTTTACCTCAAGGATATAATCTTCGGTTTGATTTCCATCAAAAATAATTCCTTTGAATAGAGAAGTGTTTTCAATTTTGAAAACGGAATAATCAGGATACATCTCTTCGCAACTTTGCGCCATCCATCCTACGGCATTGACTACTGGCAGGACTGCATTGTTCTGAATCTTGTGATGGTTAAGGAATGGATTATTTCCCAAAGTCAATTTCCGATGGATGCGATGTTTTCTTAAGTTACCGAGATGACTTACTGCCGCCGGCAAGGTGCCGCCAATGATAACCTGGGGCTGATCCGCATAGTCGGTGTTTAGCTCATTGACTAACATAGCTGCTCCGCCATCGCTATTCACCAAGCTTATGCCTGCTGCTTCAAACTGTGCTTTCAATTCTCCACTTACCATCCCACTATCCCAGGCGCCCCAGTTGATTGCGGTGACCTGTGTGTTGGGATGATTGGTTCTAAATAGATGGGCAGCCTTGCTCAATATCTCATTGGCGATGGCATAATCTGTCTGTCCTACATTACCATAGAATCCAGCAACCGATGAAAATAGAATGAGGTGATCCAAGTGATGTATGTCAACCGCACCAAATAGACTTAGCATCCCATCCAATTTTACAGTTAGGACATTCTCGAAATCGCTTTCTGTTTTATCCTGAATGTACTTGTCTGCCAATCGACCGGCACCGTGGATGATTCCAGTCACTTTCCCGAGTTGAGCTGCCGCCTGATTTAAAGCAGTTTTGAAAGTAGATAAATCAGTAACATCTCCTTTGATATATATGACCTCAGATCCATGGCCTTGAATGCTTGAAATCGTTTCATCAATTTCTTTTTTAGCAATAATATTTTTGTAGATGCTTTTTACTTTAGGAAGGCTCGGTTTTTCTCCTTTGGCCTTCATGTCATTCATGATCAAGCGCTTCAAGGTACCTTCATCGTTTTCATTTCGGGCGAATCCTGGAATGTCAAATTCAATGCTTGATCTACCAAGCAATATAAATTTGCAATGAAATGCTTTAGCCATTTCGATGACACAGTTAGCAGTCACACCTCTGGCGCCTCCACTAACAAGAAATACAGATTCGTTCGTGACAGTCGTGGAAATAGTTTGATGCTCTATGAGTTCAGCGGGAAGGGCAGAGGTTTTCTTTCTTCCTTCTTCTGAATAGGCAACTTCAACGATGGACACATTTGCATCGTGATATTCTGCCATCAATTGCTTGACGAGTTGGTCTGCGGATAGTTCAGGTTGGATATCAACGGCTCTACAAAATACAGGTGACCATTCTAAGTTCAAACACTTTACCAAGCCTGTGATCCCACCACCAACTATTGAAGTATTTCCTCTTTTTCCTTGCCCCAATTTTCCATCCATTCTTGTACAGGTCAAGAAATTGGCCCTTTGATTTTCACCTAAGTCATTTAAATCTTTTTGGACATGCTTGGCGATAAAAAATAAGGTTTTTAAAATGTCCTTCTCTGCTGAAAAATGTTTAGTGAAGTTAGGCGCTTGAAATTCGAAATGAGGATGCAGATGTATAAAGCTTCCTATTTTTCCATATTTTTCATGGATCTCTTGTAGAGCATTTGCGACAGATTGGTCACTGCTATCCGATAAGGTAATTGCATTGTTGCTTATGGGATTATTGATTCCATTTAGATTTAAAGTCACTACTTGATTTCCCTTTTCTTTTAGTGTTGAAATTACCTGCGACGTCAGATCGGAACCGTCATTGCTTACTAATACGACATGAGACGTAGGTAAAGTGAATTCCAGTTTATCGGGCTGAGGCAAGTATTTTAATCCAACCTCAAATCGATTCACTCCATGAAAACTACCTGTTGTAATCTGCCCCAGATTTTGCGGACGGGATTTAGATGCTTTGTTTGTTTCATCAACCCTGTCTGCCGGCTGAATGGCTTTTAATTCAGGACTTTTTTTTTAACATGTGAGCTAACATGAGTGACAATTTCCTGTAAGGTTCTTAACTCCGTTAATTCATTAGGATTGATGCCTGACATCTCAGTATGCATTTTCGTCAATGCTCCAAATATCTCTACTCGTTTGATGGAATCTATTCCTAAATCCGCTTCCATGTCCATG